>ONSL01000029.1 GCA_900320505.1 uncultured Eubacteriales bacterium | reverse complement strand
AGATAAAGTAGAAGAGTTATCAAAAGATGATGAAATAATATCATTAAATGATGAATATGATAGAGCAGAACTAGATAAAGTAAGTGCAAGAAATCTTGGGATTGAACAAGGAATGATAGAGGGTATTAAGCAAACTAAAATAGAAACAGCAAGAAATATGCTTAATAAAAATTTTAGTATAAGCGATATATGTGACGTTACTGGCCTTTCAAAAGAAGAAGTCGAAAGTTTAAAAGAAGCTTAAGGCTTCTTTTTATTTAGTCTACTCGTAAATGCAATATTTTTATGCTAGTATTAAATTAGCAAGTGAAACTTGTATATAATAAAAAAAGAGAATTATCTAATCTAATTAGGTGCTCTCAAATATTTGAATTATGCACCTTAATGACTATTAATAAATTTTTCTTATTAATTTTAAACATGAGCATCACTCGACGCTTAACCGATTAAATACTTTTTTTCTATAATAACAGATGTAATAAATAAAAAAGCAATACCAGAATATTTTATATAGGTTATTTTAAATTATGACTAGAAATACTAGTCTTTTTGTTTTATAATAGTAGTTATTTATTGGAGGATTTATGTTTAGTAATAGTGTTATTAAAGTATCTACTGATGGTATTGAAGAATATAGTGATGAAAGAATTGCTACTTATCGTATTTGTTTTTTAGATTGTAGTGAAGATATTATTGAAAGTCATTTACCACTTGATGGTAGACCTGTTAGAAATAATAATGTTGTTCAAAATGTTTGTTATCCTAAGGGTTTTAAGGTAATTAAAGAACTTGATGTTAATTCAATTGATTTTGTTAATGGATATAAGGCTGTTATGACTGGTAATAAAGAATATGGTTTTGTTAGAGAATCTGATCATAAATTGCTTCCTTATAGATATGATTATGCTACTGATTTCAATAAGTATGGTTTTGCTATGGCATGTAAAGATGGAGAAGTTAGCTGGATTAATAAAGATTTTTCTTTTCTTAATAAAGATGGTAATATGCAGAATGATGATAATTTTTTAGATAATGGATGGGAAGTTGTTGAAAGCTTTAGTGATAGTGAAATACCTCTTTCTAGAATTGAAGGTCATAGTGAATCTTTTTATGTTCCTGTTAATGTTTTTATGGATACAAGTGGTAAGCTTAAGAGTTTTGAACTTTTTGATGGTAATTCATTATATAAATTCTCTAAAAAATATTTTGAAGATTCTAAACCTTTTGATCCAGATGGCCATGCTATTGCAATAGAAGCTGGCGAATGTTATGTTTTGTTTGATAAAGGTTATTATATTTTAGTTAATGATTTGCTTGATGCATCTATCTCTGATGGTTTCTTAGGCAGACTTGAAGATGTTGCAGATAGGAATAAGATTGTAAAAGTATATGAAAATGATACAAAAAGAAATCATTAATATATTGTTTCTTTTTCTTTTATTTTCACATAAATTTCACTTAAAATGCTTGTAAATAAAGAGTTTAACATATATAATTATTATGGGAGGAGAAAATTTATGAAAAAACATAATGCAATCAAAGTCGTTTTGATCTGTCTAGGTATATTTTTACTATTAAGTTGGATATTCCCTGCTGCATATTTTCAAACTAGTTTTGTATCACAGGGACGTGTTCAAATGGGACTATTTGATATATTTAATTATCCTGTTGTTGCACTTCAGTATTTTGGATATATCGTACTTTATGTCCTTGTAGTTGGTGCTTTCTATGGAGTATTAAATAAGATTAGTGCTTATAGAGTTGCACTTGATAAGATTGTAAGTAAGTTTAAGGATCATAAGAAATTATTCTTATCAGTTATTATGATTATTCTTGCTGTACTTACAAGTGTATGTGGAGTTCAACTTGCTTTATTTATTGTAATTCCATTTGTAGTTAGCTTAGTACTTTTAATGGGTTATGATAAGATAGTTGCTTTACTTACAACAGTTGGATCAATTAGTGTTGGCCTTATGGGTTCTACTTATGCTTATAGTAATTTAAATATTTTATCTCAATATTTATCACTTGGCATGGGTACTCAAATTATTACTAGACTAATTATTTTAGTTATAGGACTTGGAGTTTTAATATTCTATACTATGCATTATATTAAAAATACTAAGAAATTTAGTGTAAGTGATGCTGATTTAAAATATTATATTCCTGAGGAAGTTAAGAAAGCTGATAGTAAGAAAGTTAATGTATGGCCTTTAAGAATTGTTTCTATCATAATGCTTGTTATTATGGTTCTTGCATTCATTTCTTGGAGTGGTGCATTTAATATTACTGCATTTGATGATGCTACTACTGCTGTTACTGGATTTAAGTTATTTGGTTTCCCAATTTTCTCAAAGATTTTAGGTACTGTATCTTCATTTGGTAACTGGACTTTAACAAGTTATATAGTAGTTATCGCAGTTGCTACTTTAGTTCTTGCAATTGCTTACAAGATTTCCTTTGATGATATTATGCAAGATTCAATTAAAGGTATTAAGAATGCTTTAGCTCCTGCAGTTGTAGTACTTCTTATTTATACTGGTCTTGTAATTGTTACATATCATCCATTCCAATTAACTATATTTAAAGGTATTCTTGGATTAACAAAAGGATTTAATGTATTTACAAGTACAATAGTTGCTATTCTTGCTAGTATATTTAATGTAGATCCACTATATGTATTTAATAGTGTTGTACCATACCTAGTAAGTATCGTTTCTGATAAGACAGTTTACTCAGTTATTTGGGTAATATTCCAAAGTATTTATGGACTTTCAGTTATTATTGCACCAACAAGTGTTGTTCTTCTAGCTACTCTTTCTTATTTAAATGTTTCATATAAGAAATGGGCTAAGTTTATTTGGAAGTTTGCACTTACAATGCTTATAATACTATTAGTTCTATTTACAATACTTGTAATACTATAATAAAGAGGCCTGAAGGCTTCTTTTTTTTATCTATTATTGGTAGAACTTTATTTAAAGCTCTATCTTTTTTAATTTTTGTGTGTTAAGTTTTTTTTAGTTATGGGAGGTAAATGATATGGATTATGATTATAATTTTAGAAGAGAGGTTGACGAATATCTTGAAAGTGATTATGCTAAAAGGCGTATTAAAGATTATAGTACTTGTCATCATGTTCATGTTACTTGTGGTTATATAAATGATGGGGATTATGATTCTAGTTCTATTCCTTTACAAGGATGTATTAAGTGTGGTCTTACTACTCGTGCAATAATAGATGATTATAGCTGTTTTTATTTTAAAGATGGTGTTATTATGAATAAGTTTTTACATGATAATAATTTATCATATGCAATTGACTTTATTCTTGGAAAACAGATTGGTGATAAATTTACTTGTATTAATTTAGATCTTGCCAGAGAAATGTACAGATTTATTGTAAAGAATTATCCTAATATTTCTGATGATGATTTAGTTAATGTTTTTACTAGATGGCTTTCTAAGTATTATGATAATAAGGATAAGAAATTTTATAAATGGATAAAAAGGTAATTAGTTTGTCGATTTTTTTGTACTTCTTTTAATTGATATGAATTTTATTTATATTTAAAATCATCTTTAGGAGATGATTTTTTTGTTTGTTAAATTTAGTTTGGGTACTCAAAGACTTTTATTTGGAGCGAGAGAAGAGATGATGCTACTTAATCATCCTTATATTGGAACAGAACATTTATTTTTATCTATTTTAAAGAATTCTGATTTAAGTATATGTAAGCTTCTAAATAAGTTTAATGTTTATTATGATAATTATAAAAGTGCTTTATTAAAGGTTTTTCCTAAATGTAAAAAGAAGTCTTTATTTTTTATTTATACTCCTCTTCTTAAGAAGATTATTAGTAATGCTATTTATAATGCTAGTGATAATAATGCATCATATGTTTATCCTTCTTCTTTATTTTTATCATTAATAAATGAAAATGATGGTGTTGGTATTGAGATTCTTGCTAGTATGGGTGTTAATTTAAATAAGTTTTATAAGGCTTTTAAGAAAAGTTCTTCTAACAAGAAATCTTTTAAGTTTTTAAATACTTATGGTGTTAATATGTCTTTAAGATTTAAAGATTATGATAATGTTTATTTTAGAGAAGATGAGATTAATTCTTGCTTTGAAATATTATGTAGGAAATCAAAGAATAATCCTTTGCTTATTGGCAAAGCTGGTGTTGGTAAAACTGCTATTGTAGAAGAAATTGCTAAAAGAATTAGTAGTGGTAATTGTCCTAGATGTTTATCTGGTTATACTTTATTTTCTATACCTATTTCTTCTATAGTTGCTGGTACTAAATATCGAGGAGAGTTTGAAGAAAAGTTTGAAAAAATTTTAAATGAAGCTTCTTCTAATAAAGTTATTTTATTTATGGATGAGGTTCATACTATTGTTCATGCAGGTGGTGCAGAAGGTGCAATTGATGCTTCTAATATTTTAAAGCCTTATCTTGCTAGGGGTAGTATTAAGATGATTGGAGCGACTACTATTTCTGAATATAATGAGAGTATTAAATGTGATTCTGCTTTGAATAGAAGGTTTCAAATTGTTAATGTTAATGAGCTTTCTTATAGTTCTACTTTATCTATTTTAAATAATTTAAGACCTATATATTCTAAATATCATAATGTTTATATTTCTAAAGATATTATTTCTTATATTGTTTCATCTTCTACTAGATTTATGCCTAATTATGTTAATCCTGATAAGTCTATTGATATTTTAGATCTTGCTTGTGTTAAGTCTTCTATTAATAGTTCTTATAACAGAAATATTTCTTCTTTGAGAGAGAAGCTTAATGATATTATTTCTTCCAAAAATAATGCTATTAGTAAGGGTGATTTTAAACTTGCTAATAAGTTAAAAGCTAAAGAGTATGAAACTGTTTCTTATATTAATAAGTTAGATATTCAAAATAATAATAAGAAAAACTATCTTACTATTTATAATGTTAATGAGGTTATTAAAGAAAAGTGTGGTTATGATTTAAATAAGAAGTTTAATAAAAAGGATTATGATAAGTTTATGTCTTCTAGGTTTATTTCAAATGAAGATACTTTAGATAGTATTTTTAATATTATAAGTAATAGGGATAGCTTTCTTTGCTCTATCTTACTTACTGGATCTTGTGGTACTGGTAAAAGCTTACTTCCTTATGTTATTTCTAGATATTTAGATGTTAATTATATTTATTTGGATATGAATGAATTTAAAAGTTATGATTCTTATAAAAAGATTACTGGTAGAAAGTCTTTATGTAGTGATGTTTCTATTTATTCTAGTAGTGTTATTTTATTTGATAATTTAGAATGTGCTAGTTCTAATATCATTAGGATTATAGAAGGTATTATTAAGAATGGGTATATTGATAATATAGATAATGAAAGAGTTTATTTTAATAATACTTTGATTTTTATGAGTAGTAGTTTAGATGTTTCTAAAGGTATTGGTTTTGATAACTTTGTTAATAATAATATTTTAAGTGATTACTTTGGTACTAGTTTTGTTAATAATATAGACTTTATTTTTAATTTATGTGATTTAGGTTACAAAGATATTTATAATATTACTATTAATATGTTTAAAAAATTTTCTATTAATTATGATGAGGATATGATTAAGTATGTTATTGATAAGTGTGATTTTAATAAATTTGGTGGTAGTAAGATAGATAAAATTATAAAAAATGATTTATTGGTACATTTTCCTAATATCAAAAAATGTAATGAACCTATTGTTTCTTAAATGTGATATAATTTTGTTAGAGGTGATTTTATGAGGCTTTATAATACTTTATCTAAAAAAGTTGAAGAGTTTGTTCCTAATGAAAAGGGAAAGGTTAAAATGTATACTTGTGGACCTACTGTTTATAGTTATGCTCATATTGGTAATTTGAGAACTTATATATTTGAAGATGTATTACAAAAAGGTCTTGAGTACTTAGGATATGATGTAAAACGTGTTATGAATATTACAGATGTTGGTCATTTAACATCTGATTCTGATAGTGGAGAAGATAAGATGGAGAAAGGTGCTAAAAAGGAAGGAAAAACTGTTTATGAAATAGCAGATTTCTATACTAAAGCTTTTCTTAAGGATATGGATGCTTTAAATATTAAAAGACCTACTATTATTTCTAAAGCTTCAGATAATATAGATGTTTATATTAAGATGATTAGTAAGATGCTTAGAGATGGCTATGCATACGTTAGTGGTGGTAATGTTTATTTTGATATAAGTAAGGCACATGATTATTACAAGCTTTCTGGTATGGATAATGATGATATGATTATTGGTGCACGTCAGGGAGTTGAAGAGGATGATAGAAAGAGAAATCAAGGAGACTTTGCTTTATGGTTTACTATTTCTAAATTTGAAAATCATATTATGAAGTGGGATTCTCCATGGGGTGTTGGTTATCCTGGATGGCATATTGAATGTTCTGGTATTGCTTCTAAATATTTGGGTGAATATCTTGATATTCATTGTGGAGGGGTTGATAATATCTTCCCACATCATACTAATGAAATTGCTCAAAGTGAAGCTTATTTTGGACATAAGTGGTGTAATTATTGGTGTCATGGTGCTCATCTTAATGATAAGAATGGTAAGATGAGTAAGAGCAAGGGAGGAATACTTACCCTTACTAAGTTAAATGAAGATGGTTATAGTCCACTTGTTTATAGATATTTCTGTCTTAATAGTCATTATAGAAGTCAGCTCGTTTTAAGCCGTGAAGGTCTTGATAGTAGCAAGAATGCTCTTTCTAAATTAAAGAATAAAATAGCTAGTATTAAAGATGAAGGCACATTAGATAAGAAAAAATTTGATTTTTATGATAATGAGTTTAAAGATGGTTTTTCTAATGATATAAATACTTCTTCTATGCTTACTACTTTATATGATGTATTAAAGGATAATGATTTAAATGGTAATACAAAGCTTTCTCTTGTTAAGTCTTTTGATAAAGTACTTTCTTTAGACTTATTAAAGAACGATAGTGATAGTTGCATTGATTCTAAATTAAAAAAATATATTGAAGAACAGATTAAATTAAGAGATGATGCTAAAAAGAATAAAGATTTTAGTAAGGCAGATAGTATAAGAGATGAACTTTTATCTAAAGGTGTAAAGCTTAAGGATACAAGAGAAGGAACTGTTTACGAACTTATATAAGTGTGCTAAACTTTATGTATGGTGATTATATGGATGGTTATAATTTAAAAAATGGTAATAAGTATTCTAATAAGAGAATAAGAAGAAAGAGATTATTTGTTGGAACTGCAACTGTTCTTGCTGCTGGTGTTGTCTTTATTACAAGCGGTACTATTAAAAGATCTCAAAAGGTTGCTACTGATAATAGTTATATTGAAAATGCTTTTGCAAGTTCTAATGGAGATGCACTAGATAGTTTAGAAAAAGTGCTTGGTGTTAAATATGATTCCGAATATAAGGAAGATGTTAACTCTATTGGTAGTGCTCTTAAGTTTGTTAAAGAGTATGAATCTGCAGAAGAAAAACAGGACAAGGTTAGAGCAGCTCTTTCTTTATCCGATGTTAGTGATGATGTAGAAGAGAAGGCTCTCAGTGTTTTAAAAAGTAGGATTGCTGATGAACATGGTGTTAATTTTGAGGATGTTACTATAAGAGTTAATGCAGAAGATGGTAATTTTGCAGTTATTAAAGGACAAGGTAGTATAAAGTTAAAGGGAGAAGAGTATAATCTTTCTGATGATATTGCAAATTTACAAGGCTTTGATACTCTTGATTTGTCTTCATCTAATAGTGCAAAAAACTATGTTGCTGCTGTTAAAAATGTTTGTTTAGATTCTGTTAGATTTATAGATAATAAGAAGGATAAGGAGAGATTTATAAGTGCAAGATGATATTAGGATGGTAAATGTTCTTGTACTTGCTTATATTGGAGATTCTGTCTATGAAAATTTTATTAGACATTATTTAGTTAGTAATGGTATTTCTAATGTAAGTGATTTACAAAAAGAGTCTATTAAGTATGTTTCTGCTAAAGCTCAATCTAAATATATGTATAGTTTAATTGATAATAATATTTTAAATGATGATGAACTTGGTATTTATAAAAGAGCGAGAAATTATAAGAGTGATAGACATCCTAAGAATACTGATATTGTTACTTATAAAGTTGCTACTGGTTTTGAAGCTATTATTGGATATTTGGATTTAACTGGTAATAGTCAAAGACTTTCTTCTATTATGAATTATGTAATTGGGGTGTAATTTATGCTTGTTTATGGTAGGAATGTTGCAAGTGAATTATTATTAAATAATAAAAATCTTGTTAAAAAAATTTATTTACAAGATGGTTTTGATGATAAAGAACTTATTAGTCTTATTGATAAGTCTAATATTTCTTATAAATTTATTACAAAAAATGATATGAATAGACTTGCAAATGGTGTTCATCAAGGTATAATATTAGATGTTTTAGATTATAAGTACTATGATCTTAACGATATTTCTCTTGATGATAATTTTATTGTTATGCTCGATCATATTGAGGATTCACATAATTTTGGTGCAATTATAAGAACGTGTGTTGCAGCAGGTGTTCAGTATATAATTATTCCAAAGGATAGATCAGTATCTGTTAATTCAACTGTTTTTAAAACTAGTGCTGGTCTTGTTTTAAAAAGCAAGATTATAGAAGTTTCTAATTTGTCTAATGCTATTCGCTTTTTAAAGGAGAAAGGTTTTTGGATTTATTCTTCTGCAATGGATGGTGAAAGTTATTTTAACACTGACTTTTCAGATAAGTGCTGTTTAGTAATTGGTAATGAGGGTAAGGGAGTTTCTTCTCTTATTAGGAAGAATTCTGATTTTATAATTTCTATTCCAATTAAGTCATCTGTTGATAGTTTAAATGCATCAGTTGCAGCGGGCATTTTAATTTATGGGGTTGTTAGAAATAGAGGGTAGGTTGTTTTTATGGATTATAAGGATGTTAACGATTATGAAGTTTTGTATTTAGTTAGAGATGATGATTTGGAGTATGGTGATATTCTTTTTAAGAAGTATGAACCTCATTTAGAAAGAATGGCTCATAGATTTTCTAATCAGTTTAATATTTCTTATGATGATTTTTATGAAGAAGGGCTTATTGGTCTTAATAATGCTATTATGAATTTTGATAATAAGAATGATAATACTTTTTATACTTATGCAAATTTATGTATTAGGTCTAAAATGATTGATTATGTTAAGTCTAAATATGTAAAAAATGCTCTTGCTAATACTTTAGCTTCTTATGATGATACTCTTTTAGAACATAATAATGCTAATTTATTAGATACATTTAATAATGTTCTTTCAGATGATTTATGTGTTTCTTTAATCCATTTTAAGAATGATTTAGATTGTGAATGTAGTTCTATTTTTGAACTTAAGTTAAATGGGTTCAGCGTTCCTGAAATTTCTAAACTTCTTGATTCTTCTAAAAACCGTGTTTATAGAAAATTAGATTTTATAAAATCAAAATTAAATAAATATCTTAAAGATATTGCTATTTAATTTTTTTTATTATATTATAAAGTATAATAGGTGAGAGCTATGGAAGGATATATAACTTTAAATGAATGGTTTTCAAATCATAATATTAATGATAAAAGTGATATTACTTCTTATCTAGATCTTTTTTATGATATGGATAGAAGTATGAAATATTTACATGAAAATGGTTATTATGTTACTACTTTTAGTGACTATTCTAATATTTTTATTAATGATAGAACTGTCCTTTACAAAAATTTTGAACAGCTTTATCCTGAAGATAGAGATTATATAATTAATAATAATATTTATGCTCTTTCATCTCTTGCTCTTTGCATTTATAATGAACTTCCTTATAAGAGACCTTTTAATAAAGAAAGTTTACGTGAAAATTATTCTTTCTTTTCTTCATCTATTCCAAGTGATGTTTCTAATTATTATAATGGTATTTTTATGAATGATGCTTCTGTTTATCTTTCAGATTATATAGATGCTAAAAGAGAAAGAGAAGGATATCAAACAAGCAGTGATAACAATAATAGTCAGTCTAGTAAAGGAAGTGGGAAAGCTCTTTCTTATGGTACTGAATATGGTAAGATGTATAGTGGTGATGACAAGGCTAATGCATTCGTTATGGTATTTTTGTTCCCTGCACTTATCTTCTTACTTTCTATTTTAATACCTCTTATTCTTATTTTAAGGGGATAATGCTTGACTTTTATACCTTTTTGGTCTATATTACTTGTAGACACGAAAAGGTGTTTTTATTATACAATAATTTTCATAGAGGTGGAATTATGGCTAAAAAGAATGATAAAAAAGAAACTAGAGTAGAAAGAGAAAAAGAAAAGCTAGTTGAAGTAAAAGAAAAAGATACTAAAGAAAGCTTATGGTCAAGATTTATGACATATTGTCATGGTGTTAAAGTAGAAGCTAAAAGAATACATTGGACTAACAAGAAAGATTTAGCTAAATATACTGGTGCTACACTTTTATTTGTTGTGCTTTTTTCACTTTTCTTTTATTTAGTTAATGCACTATTTGCTCTTCTTCATTCAGTATTATAGGAGGTAAATTATGGATAATGATACAGAAAAAAGATGGTATGTTGTAAATACATATTCAGGCCATGAAAATAAAGTTAAAGAGAATCTTTTAATGCGTGCTGAAAGTATGGGTATGCAAGATCATATTTTAGATGTTGTTGTACCTGCTCAAAAGGTTATTGAAGAACGTAATGGTAAGAAGATAGAAAGAGAAAAGAAACTTTTCCCAGGATATATTCTTGTTCAAATGGTTATGTCAGATGAGGCATGGTATGTTGTTCGTAATACTCCAGGTGTTACTGGATTTATAGGTTCTTCTGGTAAAGGTGCTAAACCAACTCCTGTTCCAGAAAAAGAAGTTCAAAACGTATTTGATGAAATGGGTATTAACAAGAATGAAGCTCCAAAAGATTTAGCAGAAGGAGATAAAGTTAATATTGTTGATGGTCCATTCAAGGGTATGCTTGGTACTGTAACTTCAATTGATGCAGAAAACTCTAAAGTAGAGCTTGATGTTGATTTATTCGGACAAGTTACTTCAGTTGAGGTTGAACTTAATCAAATAAGTAGAATGTAGTTGCATTTTACTTTTTTTATAATATATTTTTAATAGTTGAGCTGTGTTTATGAAAAATGATAAAGAGATAGATGAATCTTATAAACTTCAAAAAATATATGTTTATTTTAATGTTTTTTTGCCCAATTACTTTTTTCTATTCTTTTTAAACTAATTTAAACGATTATGATAGAAATATAGAATATATAAGATATGTTACTAGTATTTTCTATGTTGCTTTTTCAATTTTCTTAATAATTTTGGCTATTTTGTTTTTAAGAAAAAGTCTTGGCAGAAAAGATTATATATGTTTTTATATTGTTTGTATTATTAATTCTTTCTTTTTTCCTTATACTAATGCTGAACCTGGAGTTCGCGTTTATTTTACTTTTTTATTTATGAAATTTTAGTTTTTTTATTTGTCAACCGAACATCTTACTTCATTTTGTTAATAAAAATAAAATGATGACCAATAATAGTAATATAATTACTGTTAGAAAAAAATTAATAAAATTTTTGTTAATCTTTAGCATATGAGTTCTCACTTTTTTTTATGAAAGAAGAACACCTAACATTAGATACTTCATTTTTATATTGTCAAATGTGATATAGCTAAATCAACATAATTCGTAAAAAGATTGGTGTATATGAGTATTGTTGAGTTTCTATACTATTTATGCTATAATACGTTAATAATTTTTAGGGGGATATTATGATTAAATATTTTAAAACTGAAGATGATTTTAGAGATTTTTTAAATAAATTTTATTTAACAGAGATAGGATTTGGTACTGAAGGTGTTGCATATTTTGATATGAGAAATGATAGAGTTATAAAAACATTAGATGATAAGATGTATAATCCTGAAAAACTAATAACTGAAGATGATATTAAATTAGACTCTTTTAAATTTCCAAAGGATTTATACGTTTGCAATGATGAACTTTTAGGGTATAGTTCTTCATATTTTAGAGGAGATCTTTTTAATGATAATACTTATGGAAGATATAAGAGAATTGATTTAATTAAGCTTTTAAATGCTAGCAAAGTTATGCTTAAAGATATTAACTCTTTAACTGATAATCATATTTATTCATATGATTTATATTCTAATATGATGTTTGATGGTAATGTTTTAGCAGCTTGTGATACTCTTAATTATTATAGAGATTATAGTGATGATTTAGATGAAAAGAATTTATCTAATTACATATATTCACTTAATTATGAATTAAGCATAAGACTTACTGATTATAATTATGATTTTAATTCTTCTTTTGAAGATAATGTTAATGATTACATGAAAAAGCGTGGTACATCAAAAGTATTAATTAGGTAGTTATATACCTTTTTTTCTTTATTTTACTTGCATTTAGCATAACTTTATGTTATTATTTAAACGCTATGTAGTTATAGCATTAGTGGGAGGCAAATGAATTAAAAGCGGATTCACGGCTGTTAGTTGTTAAAAAGATTAAATTACAAGTTCCTGCTGGAAAAGCTACACCAGCTCCACCAGTTGGTACTGTTTTAGGACCTGCAGGTATTAACTTACAAGAGTTCTGTACAAAATATAATGATGCAACTCGTGATAAAATGGGTATGATTTTACCTGTTGAGATTTCTATTTATGATGATAAGAGTTTTGATTTTGTTATTAAGACTCCACCTACAGGATTCTTACTTAAGAAAGCTGCAAAGATAGATAAGGGATCTGTTAAGGGAGCACATGATATAGTTGCTACTCTTACTAAAGATCAAATTAAAGAGATTGCTGAAACAAAATTACCTGATTTAAATTGCTATGATTTAGATGCTGCAATGAAGATTGTAGAAGGTACTGCAAGAAATATGGGTATTGCTGTTAAAGGCGTTAATGATGCTGAACTTGCTGAAGAGGAAGCTGAAGCTAAAAAGGAAGAAGCTATTGAGGCTAAGAGAGAGGCTGAACTTGAGGCTCTTGAAGAAGAAAATAAACAAGAAGTTACTCCAGAAGTTATTAACGGAGGAGATAAAGAAGAAGCTGCAGATAGCGATAATAAAGAAGAAGAGAAATAGATTTTTATCCGCTTTTAGATATTTAATTCCGCTTGTACTTTGTTAAGGAGGAAAATATGAAGAAAAGAAGTAAGAAATATTTAGATGCTTTATCTAAAGTAGAAAAGGGTAAGAGCTATACTAAAGAAGAAGCAGTTAAATTAGTTAAAGAGACATCTATTACTAAATTTGATGGTTCTGTTGAGTGTGCTATTAGACTTAATCTTGATACAAAGAAAGCTGATCAACAATTAAGAGGTGCTATGGTACTTCCTAATGGAACTGGTAAGGATGTTAGAGTTTTAGTTATTGCTAAAGGTGCTCAAGCAGAAGCTGCTAAGGAAGCTGGAGCTGACTTTGTTGGTGATAATGATTTACTTGCTAAAATCGAAAAAGGTTTCTTTGATTTTGATGTTTTAATAGCTACTCCTGATATGATGCCTGCTCTTGGAAAACTTGGTAAGATTTTAGGACCAAAAGGTTTAATGCCAAATCCAAAGACTGGTACTGTTACTATGGATACTGCTAAAGCTGTTCATGATGCTAAAGCAGGACGTGTTGAATATAGAACAGATTCTTATGGTAACATTCATGCTGCTATTGGTAAGGTTTCATTTGATGATAATGCTTTAATTGAAAATTTAAATGCATTTGTTGCTCAAATTATTAAAGTTAAACCTAGTACAGTTAAAGGCGATTATGTTAAAAACATTACTTTATCTGCAACTATGGGTCCTAGTGTTAAAATTTCTTTAAATAGTTTTGACATTTAGTGATAAATAATATATAATAATTCTTGTATTTTGTTGGTGCCATAGACAGTAGGCAGTTAGTAAGTCCTACCGAGGAACTATCTTTAAAAAGTTCTGGCACGTCCAGAACTTTTTCTTTGGACTAACAAAGTTTAGGAGGTGAAACATTTTGGCAAGTGAAAAGATTTTAAAAGAGAAACAGAAGACTATCGATGAAATAAAGGATAGAGTAAATAATTCTTCTAGTGTTATACTTTTTGATTATCGTGGTTTAACTGATGACGAGATTAAGACTCTTCGTCGTAAGTTAAGAGAGAACGATTCTGATTATAAAGTTTACAAAAATACTTTAATGAATCGTGCTTTTAATGATTTAGGTATTGATCTTAACAGTTCACTTACTGGTCCATCTGCTTTTGCTTATAGCAAGGATCAAGTTGCTGCGATTAAGACTATTGCTGATTTCAAAAAGGATCATGATGCAGTTGAACTTAAAGCTGGTATTATTGATGGTGCAATATGCGATAAGGATAAACTTAACGAATATGCTACAATACCATCAAGAGATGGATTACTTACTATGCTTGCTGGCTCTATGATTGGTCTTGTTAGAGACTTATCTATATGTTTAGATTTATATGCTAAACAAAAAGAAGAAAATTAATTTAGATAAAATATAAAATAAGGAGGATTTAAAAATGGCTAAATTAACAAAAGATGAATTCATTAGTTCTTTAAAAGAAATGAACTTATTAGAAATAAAGGAATTAGTAGATGCAATGAAGGAGGAATTTGGAGTTGATCCATCAGCTGTTGCTGTTGCTGCTCCTGCTGCTGGTGCTGCTGCTGACGCTGCTCCATCTACAGTTACTGTATCTATTAAAGATGCAGGTGCTGCTAAAGTTGCTGTTATCAAAGTAGTTAAGGAAATTACAGGTCTTGGACTTAAAGAGTCTAAAGATATCGTTGATAACAATGGTGTTGTTAAAGAAAACATTTCTACTGATGAAGCTAATGATATTAAAGCTAAGCTTGAAGAAGCTGGCGCTACTGTTGAAGTTAAGTAGTTTTACTAAAAGACCTATATGGTCTTTTCTTTTTGATTTTATTGGTGATTATATGAACACTAAAGTAAATAATTATATACTTACTTATAATAAAATTAATTTTAATAAAAAAATACTCGTTATAAGTGACGTTCATAGCAATGTTTCTGCCTTAAAATCTATAATGAGTTTAACTAATACATTAAAACCTGATTATATTTTTATGCCTGGCGATACAGTTGATATGACAGATGATTCTGATAACAAAGAGATTCAAAATATTTTAAAAGATGTTAGTAAAAAATTTCCTATATATTTGTCATAGGGGTAATAATGGACCTTCTAAAATGCATTTATATTTTTTTAGTTATTTAGATAAGAATACTTTTTGTCACTCTTTTTCTAAACCTTTTAATAAGATATCTTTAGATTATTTAGATTATTATATTATAAATTTACCTTATTCTTAATATTCGTATAATGAGAATAAAGATATGCCAAAAGATATTTTAAGTAATAATAAAGATTCTATTTATAAATCTATATTTAATATTTTAATTATTCATTCGCCTAATTCTTTAATATGTAATGGCAAAATAGATATCTTACATTTAAGAGGTTGCTCTTACCAAATTAAAGCATGTATGCTCAAACTTAAAGATAGATGCAAATATAATTTATAATTATTTTTTAAAATAAACTTTACTTTTTTTAATAACATGTCTATATACTACATTTTTTAAAAAAAATCAAGATATTTTATTGACTTTTGTTTTTATTAAGTGTAATATATGTTTACGGAAAGGGGACATTGCGCTTTTTTATAAAAATAATGCATGTCCTTTCTTTTTTATCAGGAGATAATATGGGGCAGTATTTTTCTAATGAGAAACTTCCAAGTAAAGTTAAAAAGATTAATGCTAAAATATGTAATCAAGAATTTACTTTTTTAACTGATAATGGTGTTTTTTCAAAAGATAAGGTAGATTTTGGCAGTAGACTTCTTCTTGAATCCATCCCTCTTTTAGAAGTTGGAGCCAAAGTTTTAGACGTTGGATGTGGATATGGCACTATTGGTATTGTTATCAATAAACTTACTGGTGCCTCTGTTGATATGGTTGATGTCAACAAAAGAGCTATTCATTTAGCTTTGAGAAACATTAAAGAGAATGACTGCAGAGATACATATGCTTTTGAAAGTAATTGTTACCAGTCTGTTACTTTAAAGTATGATACTATTATAACTAATCCTCCTATTAGAGCAGGGAAGGATGTTGTTTATGAGATTGTTATGGGTGCAGTAAATCATTTAAATGTTTCAGGTAATCTTTTTCTTGTTGTTAGGAAAGAACAAGGTGCAAAATCTCTTATTTCTAAACTAAATGATGTTTATAATGTAGAGATTATTGAAAGAAAAAGTGGATATTTTGTAATTAAGTGTTACAAGAAAAATTAATGTATGGGGTGAATATATGTCTTATAAGATAGTTAAGAGCGGAGATTTCCGTAAGAGAAGAAATTATTCTAAAATTAAGAATTTATATGAGTTAAAAGATTTGCTCGAAATTCAAAAGAAATCTTATGATTGGTTTATTAAGGAAGGTATTAAAGAGGTTTTCACAGATTTATTAAATCCTGTTGAAAATTTTTCTGGTACTTTATCATTAGAGTTTGGCGATTATCATTTTGATAAACCAAGATATACTATTAAAGAGTGTAAGGATAGAGAGACTACTTATTCTGCACCTTTAAAAGCTGAAGTTAGACTTTTTAACCGTGAAACTGGTGAGGTTAAGGAGCAAGAAATATTTATGGGCGATATGCCTATTATGACTGATTCAGGAACATTTATTATAAATGGTGCTGAACGTGTTATTGTGTCTCAACTTGTTAGATCACCTTCTGTTTATTTTAATCATGAGACTGATAAAAATGGAAGAGAGGTTATTACTTCTCAAATTATACCTACTCGTGGTACTTGGTTAGAGTTTGAAACTGATGCAAGAGATGTTTTATATGTTAGAATTGATCGTACTAGAAAGGTTACTCTAACAACACTTTTACGTGCTTTTGGTCTTTCTTCTGATGATGACATTTATAAAATGTTTGGTAAGGATGAATATCTTGCTAATACTATTAGTAAGGATAGTACTCATAATTCAGATGAGGCTTTAATTGAGATTTATGAAAAGTTAAGACCAGGTGAACCTGCTACTCTTGATTCTTCTAAAAATAATATTATTACTAGATTCTTTGATGAATTTAGATATGATCTTGCTAAAGTTGGACGTTATAAGTTCAATAAGAAGTTAAATGTTTTAGATAGACTTCTTGATCAAAAGCTTGGTGAAGATGTTGTAGTAGATGGTAAAACTTTATTTACAAAGGGTACTTTAATTAATAAGTCTAATATTGATGATTTAAAGAAAGTACTTGATGATGGTTATGGTGTTACTGAAGTTAAGATTAATGAAGATCTTGATACTTATAATAAAGTACAAATTATTAAAGTAGAAGATCCAAAGGATGCTCGTAAGACTTTAAATGTTATTGGTAATGATCAAAGTATTGATATTAAGAGACTTACTATTTCTGATGTTTATGCATCTGTATCTTATTATTTAAATTTATTACATGGTGTTGGTAATTTTGATGAAATCGATCATTTAGGTAATAGACGTGTTAGACAAGTTGGAGAACTTTTACAAAATCAATTTAGAATTGGTATTTCTAGAATGGAAAGAGTTATTCGTGAAAGAATGACTACACAAGAGGCTGATGAAGTTAGTCCTAAAACTTTAATTAATATTCGTCCAGTTACTGCTGCAATGAAAGAGTTCTTTGGTTCATCACAACTTTCACAATTTATGGATCAAACTAACCCAATTGCTGAACTTACTAATAAGAGAAGACTTTCTGCTTTAGGTCCAGGTGGACTTTCTCGTGATAGAGCTGGAGTTGAAGTTCGTGATGTTAATGCTTCTCACTATGGTAGAATTTGTCCTATTGAGTCTCCAGAAGGACCTAACATTGGACTTATTACTTCACTTGCAAGTTATGCTAAAATCGATGATTATGGATTTATAATGACTCCATATAAAAAGGTTGTTGATTCTAAAATAACTGAAGAAGTTAAATATATGACTGCTGATGAAGAGGAAGATTATATTATTTCTGAATCTGCAGTTAAAACTGATGATAATAATAAGATTATTTCTGATCTTGTTAATGCTCGTTATCATCAAGAAAACATTTTAGTTGAACCTTCTAAAGTTGACTATATCGATGTATCTCCTCAACAAGTTGTTTCTGTTACAACTTCAGGAATTCCATTCCTAGAGCACGATGATGGACATAGAGCTCTAATGGGTGCCAACATGCAAAGACAAGCTATGCCACTTTTAAAGACAGAAGCTCCTTATATTGGAACTGGTGTTGAGCATATTGTTGCTAAAGATTCTGGTGTATGTATAGTTGCTAAAAACGATGGTGTTGTTGATTATGCTGATGCTAAAAAGATAATTGTTAAAACAAAAGATGGCAAAGACACTTATGAACTTGCTAATTTTGAACTAGCAAACTCTGGTATTTGCAGTCATCAAAGACCTATTGTTAAGCCTGGTGATAAGGTAATAGGTGGAGATACTATTATTGCTGATGGTAATAGTACTGATAAGGGAGAGCTTGCTCTTGGTAAAAATATGACTGTTGCTTTCATGACATATCATGGTTATAACTATGAGGATGCTGTTATTCTTAATGAAAGACTCGTTAAAGATGATGCATTTACATCTCTTCATCTAGAAGATTATGAGATGCAATGTCGTGATACAAAACTTGGACCTGAAGAGATTACTCGTGATATTCCAAATGTTAGTGAAGAAGCTCGTAAGAATCTTGATAGTCGTGGTATTGTTACTATTGGTACTGAAGTTAAAGAAGGAGATATCTTAGTAGGTAAAGTTACTCCAAAAGGTATGGCCGAACTTACTTCTGAAGAAAAACTTCTTCATGCTATATTTGGTGAGAAGACAAGAGAAGTTCGTGATACTTCACTACGTGTTCCACATGGTGGTGATGGTATTGTTCACGATATTAAGATTTATGATCATAGTGATAATGATGAACTTCCTGCTGGTGTTTCTAAAGTTATTCGTGTATATATTATTCAAAAACGTAAGATTCAAGTTGGAGATAAGATGAGTGGTCGTCATGGTAACAAAGGTGTTATTTCACTTATCGTTCCAGAAGAGGATATGCCATATATGGAAGATGGTACTCCAATTGATATTATGTTAAATCCACAAGGTGTTCCTTCTCGTATGAACTTAGGACAGGTTCTAGAGTTACATATGGGTATGGCTGCTAGAAAACTTGGACAATATATTGCTACTCCAGTATTCGATGGAGCTAGTCTTGATGATGTTGCTGATATCATGAAAGAAGCTGGAATGCCAGAAGATGGTAAATATACACTATATGATGGAAAAACTGGTGAGGCATTCGATCATAAGATTGCTGTTGGTGTTATGTATATGATTAAATTACACCACATGGTTGATGATAAGCTTCATGCAAGATCTACTGGACCATACAGTTTAGTTACACAACAACCACTTGGTGGTAAAGCTCAATTTGGTGGTCAGAGATTTGGTGAAATGGAAGTTTGGGCTCTATATGCATATGGTGCTGCTCATACTCTTCAAGAGATGATGACTGTTAAATCAGATGACGTTATTGGACGTGTTAAGGTTTATGAGGATATCGTTAAGGGTGAAGAAATTGATGAAGCTAATGTACCAGAGTCATTTAGAGTTCTAATGAAAGAGTTCCAAGCTCTTGGACTTGATGTTTCAATAATCGATGATGAGAATAAGAATATTGATTTAAAGACTATTGAAGAAGAGGAAGATAAAGAAGACTTACATCTTTCTATAGATGAAGTTGATAATAGTCCTGCTAAAAAGATAGAAGAAGAAAAAGAAGAAAATCCAGAAGAAGACTTTGATGATAGTAAGTTTGATTCTGATGATGATGAATTAGATGATGAAGATTTTGATGATGAAGAACCTGATGCATCAGAACTTGATGAGATTGACAAGGAAGGAGCAGATGAATAATGATAGATGTTAATAAGATTAAAGCTTTAAAAATTGGTATCGCTTCTCCTGAAAAAATTAGAGAGTGGAGTTATGGTGAGGTTAAAAAGCCTGAAACTATTAACTATCGTACTTTAAGACCAGAAAGAGATGGACTTTTCTGCGAAAAGATTTTTGGTCCTACTAAAGATTTTGAATGTGCTTGTGGTAAATACAAGAGAGTACGTTATAAGAATATAGTATGTGATAGATGTGGTGTTGAAGTTACTAGAAGTAAAGTAAGACGTGAGAGAATGGGTCATATCGAACTTGCTTCTCCTGTTTCACATATTTGGTTCTTTAAGGGTGTTCCTTCTCGTATGGGACTTGTTCTTGATATGAGTCCTAGAGATCTAGAAGAAGTTTTATACTTTGTTAGTTATGTTGTTATTGATAAGGGAGATACTCCTCTTGAAAATAAACAAACTTTAAGTGATAAAGAATATCGTACTTATTATGAAAAGTATGGTGATACTTTCAAAGTAGGTATGGGTGCTGAAGCTATTAAGGAACTTCTTAAGAAAGTAGATTTAAAGAAGGAAATAGATACAATTGATGATGAATTAAAGACTGCTCAAGGTCAAAAGAGAGTAAGACTTGTTAAAAGACTTGATGTTTTAAATGCTTTCTATGAGTCTAATCAAAGACCTGAATGGATGATTCTTGATTGTATTCCTGTTATTCCACCAGATTTAAGACCTATGATTCAACTAGATGGTGGTAGATTTGCTACTTCTGATTTAAATGATTTATATAGACGTGTTATTAACCGTAATAATCGTTTAAAGAAACTTATTGATTTAGGTGCTCCATCTATAATTATTCAAAATGAAAAACGTATGCTACAGGAAGCAGTTGATGCTTTATTCGACAATGGACGTCGTGGTAGATCAGTTACTGGAGCTGGAAATCGTCCTCTTAAGTCACTTTCTAGCATGTTAAAAGGTAAACAAGGAAGATTTAGACAGAATTTACTTGGTAAAAGAGTTGACTATTCTGGTCGTTCAGTTATAGTTGTTGGTCCAAGCTTAAAGATGTATCAATGTGGTCTTCCAAAGGAAATGGCTCTAGAACTTTTCAAACCTCATGTTATTCATGGATTAGTTTCTAAAGATATAGCTCATAATATTAAAGCTGCTAAAAGATTAATTGATAATCGTGATCCTCAAATTTGGGATATTGTTGAAGAGGTTATTAAAGAGCATCCAGTTCTTCTTAATCGTGCTCCAACTTTACATAGACTTGGTATTCAAGCTTTTGAACCAGTTCTAGTTGGTGGTAAAGCTATTAGATTACATCCACTTGTTTGTCCAGCATTTAATGCAGACTTCGATGGTGACCAGATGGCTGTTCACGTTCCACTTTCAGAAGAGGCTCAAGCTGAATCTAGAATACTTATGCTTGGTTCTAACAATATTCTTCATCCAAAGAGTGGTGATCCAATCGTTGAACCTTCACAGGATATGGTTGTTGGTAACTACTATATTACTATGGAGAAAGCTGGAGATCCTGGAGAAGGAAGATTATTTAAGGATGCTAATGAAGCACTAATGGCATATGAAAGAGGAGAGGTTACTCTTCACAGTCGTATTGCTCTTCCTGCAAAATCATTTAAACATAAGATTTTTGCTAGTGGTGATAATGATAAATATCTTGTAACTACTGTTGGTAAGATTAAGTTTAATGAAATTTTACCTGATAGTTATCCTTATGTTAATGAACCAACTGATGAGAATATTGAAAATATTACTCCTTCAAAATACTTTATTGGAAAAGGAGAAAATATTCCAGAAATCATTAAGTCTATGCCTATTGTTAAACCTTTTGCTAAAGGTGTTCTAGTTAAGATAATTGCTCAAGTATTTAAGAGATACAAAACTACAGAAACTTCTATGATGCTTGATAGACTTAAGGATTTAGGCTTCTATTATTCAACTAAATGTGGACTTACATTCTCACTTTCTGATGTTATTACAAGTAAACATAAGGATGAGTATGTAAAAGAAGGTCAAGCAGTTGTTGATAAAATTAATAAACAATATAAACGTGGTTTGATTACTGAAGAAGAACGTCATCAAAAAGTAGTTGATGCTTGGTATGCTGTTAAGGATAAAGTTCAAGCAGAACTTGAAGATATTTCTAACAAAGAAGTTGAAAACCCAGTATTCATGATGATGCATTCTAAAGCACGTGGTTCTATTTCGCAATTTATTCAGGTTGCTGGTATGAGAGGACTTATGCAGAAGCCAAATGGAGATACTATTGAAATCCCAGTTCTTTCAAACTTCAAAGAGGGACTTTCAGTTGCAGAATTCTTCTTATCTTCACATAGTTCTCGTAAAGGTGATGCTGATACAGCTCTTAAGACAGCCGAGTTAGATGTGAAGATTGTGGTACTGATCAAGGTGTTGTTGTTTATGACTTCATTAATGAGAAAGATGGTACTGTAATTGAAAGTTTAAGAGATAGAATTGTTGGTCGTTATACTAATAAGAAAGTTATCAATCCTGAAACTAAAGAAGTTATCTGTGATAAGTTAACTTATGTTACAGAGTCTCTTGCTGATAAGATTGTTGCAGCTGGTGTTAAACAAGTTGAAATTAGAAGTATATTAACTTGTGGTGTACACAATGGTGTATGTCAAAAATGTTATGGTAAAAACCTTGCAACTGGTAATTTAGTTGAGATTGGTGAGGCTGTTGGTGTTATGGCTGCTCAATCTATTGGTGAACCTGGTACACAACTTACAATGCGTACATTCCATACTGGTGGTGTTGCTGGTGGAGAAGATATTACTCAAGGTCTTCCACGTGTACAAGAATTATTTGAAGCTCGTAATCCTAAAGGTAAAGCTACTATCTCTGAGATTGATGGTAAAGTTACTAAGATTAAAGAAGATAAAGATAAATTTAGAATTACTGTTACAAATAAGGTTGAATCTAAAGAGCATGTTACTAATTATGGTGCAAAACTTTGCTGTGAAAAGGGTCAAGAGGTTAAGGCAGGAGACAAGTTAACTGTAGGTGCTATTAACCCTAAAGAGTTACTTGCTGTTACTGATCCTCTTACTACTCAAGAGTATATTCTTAAAGAAGTTCAAGGAACATATAGAGGTCAAGGTGTTGATATTTCTGATAAACATATTGAAATTATCGTACGTAGAATGATTTCTAAGATTAGAATCGTTGATGGTGGCGATACTACATTCTTACCTGGTTCACTTGTTAGTATTCAAGAATTTACTGCTGGTAATAAAGATGCTGTAATTAGTGGAAAGAGACCTGCTTCTGGTAAACCAGTTCTTCTTGGTATTACTAAAGCAGCTTTAGAGACTGATTCATTCTTATCTGCTGCATCATTCCAGGAGACTACAAGAATCCTTACTGATGCTGCTATTAAGGGTAAAGTTGATAATCTTGAAGGATTAAAGGAAAATGTAATTCTTGGAAAGCTTATTCCAGCTGGTACTGGTGTTAAAGACTATCAAGATGTTCAATATGAACTTGAGAAGAATTTGACTGATGAACCAATGGAAGAACTTGAAGATGAATTCATGGAATAGGAAACTATTCCTTTTTCCTTAAGTGTTTGGAGGTTATATATGAGGCTAAATAATAAAGGTTTTGGTATATCAACTTTAATTATTGTTATAGTTCTATTTGTTGTTGCAATAATTGCTGTTTCTATTCTTTCATATAAAGCTGGAATAGAAAAGGGATCCCCTAAACTTGATGATTATGAATGGACAAATGTTAATGAATAAAAGTTAAGAGAAATCTGAACTAGTCAACAAAAAGTAGACAGTTAAAAAGCATTTATTTGAACCCTAGTTGAGTTCTATTCTCAACTGGGGTTTTATATTGTAATGCATAACTTGATCTATAATTATTATGATCATATATAATAGCATTTAAATATTCGTCAACTATTTCCTATCATTTTTAACTCCTGTTTGTGGTAACTTTCATTATTTATTATTTTATATGCTCTATAAATTTGGTTCTGATGGTACTCAAAGATTTAATTCTGAAGAACTTATATCCAATATGTTTTTGTGGGCAAATGATAAGAAAAATGGTGGAAGAATTCTTTCTAACGGTAAGATAGTTGATTTTGATAATAATAATCTTAATACAAAATATCAAATATATATGAACGATTCTGAACCTAAAAATTATTTATCTTCAAAGGGTATAGAATGTGATATGGAATATTTTTCTGGAGATTATACTTCTTCTACAAATCTTAGAGATGATGAGTTTGCTGATACTAATTTATCAGATGATTCCTGGGCAATTCAGAATGAAAAGCAATATAATTTCTTAAATAAAAAGTTATCTGCATTACAAGAAAATATTAATCAGAAAAATTTTCCTGTTAGGATTTTTGAATATGATGATTCCTTAGTTATACCATTTAAAAATTCTAATTAAAAAGTTGGTAAGTTATAAGGAGTATTTATGAATAATAATGCAAATAATGGAAATTTAACTAAAAATAATGTTAATGATGCTGTAGGAATATAACTATTAATAATGCTTTTGAATATAAGTATTCATCATTTTCTTATAGGATTATGGCGGGACTTATAGATGGGGATTAAATATAATACTTGTTATTGTTTTATTCTTTATTTTTTCTATTATAAATATTATTTTGTCTATAAATAGTATTAAAGTAAATTCTATTCTTGCTGTTTTAATAATATATTTTGAATCATGTCTTGTAATTGTGGGATTTACTGGTGCATCTTTACTCGGTGTTTTTCAATCTATTAAAAAGCATGTTACTACTATAGAAAAGGTTTCTAAAATTAAGTTTATTAATTATAATGGTAGTGATTTAAGTAATGGTAAGATATTTCTTAAATTTATAGTTAATGCTTGTTGTACATTTATATGGGTTATTGATGTTATATTTATGAATATTACATCTAAAAAGCAAAGAATATCTGAAATGCTTTTAAAAGTATATTGTATTTCTGAAAAGTAATATTTTTATATTAATTCTATTGACTTTAATCTTTGTAAATGTTATATTATTAGCGTTGGTCGTATTAGAGCCATTTTAGTGATGGCTTTAATTTATGACATAATATGATACACCAGGGTATGTGTCAAGAAAGGAGATATATTTTATGCCTACTATTAATCAATTAGTACATAATAAACGTAAGAGTAAAACTAGAAAGCCAAAGTCACCAGTTTTAAGATTTGGTTTAAATACTATTAAGAAGAAGACAACTAATGCACCTTCTCCTCAAAAACGTGGTGTTTGTACTCGAAGTAATGGTAAGGAAGTTGATACTTATATTCCAGGTATCGGACATAACTTACAAGAGCATAGTGTGGTTTTAATTCGTGGTGGACGTGTTAAGGACTTGATTGGTGTTCGTTATCATATAGTTCGTGGTACACTTGATACCGCTGGAGTTAAAGACAGAATGCAAGGTCGTTCTAAATACGGCGCTAAAAAACCAAAGAAATAAGATTTTTAAGTTTTTGAAAGGAGGAAAAGATTATGCGTAAGAGACGTGCTACTTCAAGAGAAGTTCTTGCTGATCCAATTTATAACTCAAAAGTTGTTACTAAACTTGTTAATACTGTTATGATTGATGGTAAAAAAGGAACTGCTCAAAGTATAGTTTATGATGCATTTGATCAAATAAAAGAAAAGACTGGTAAAGATCCTCTAGAAGTTTTTAATAAAGCTATGGAGAATATTAAACCAGAACTTGAAGTTAAATCTCGCCGTGTTGGTGGTTCTAACTATCAAGTACCTATTGAAGTTAAGCCTGCTAGAAGTCAAGCTCTTGCTTTAAGATGGTTAACATCTAATGCTAAATCTCGTAGTGGAAAAGGTATGGCTAATAATTTAGCTGCTGAAATAATTGATGCTTCTAATGGTACTGGTGGTGCTGTTAAGAAGAAAGATGATACACAAAGAATGGCAGAAGCTAATAAGGCTTATGCACATTATAGATGGTAGGAGGAAAGTTATATGGGAAGAGATACATCTATAGAAAAAACTAGAAATATTGGTATAATGGCTCATATAGATGCTGGAAAAACTACTACTACTGAAAGAATTCTATACCTTGCTGGTAAGATTCATAAAATAGGTGAGACTCATGATGGTGAATCTCAAATGGACTGGATGGTACAAGAGCAAGAAAGAGGTATAACTATTACTTCTGCTGCTACTACAGTACACTGGAATGGTTATCGTTTAAATATAATCGATACTCCAGGACACGTTGATTTTACTATTGAAGTTAGTCGTAGTTTAAGAGTTCTAGATGGTGCTGTTGCACTTATTGATGCACAGGCTGGTGTTGAACCTCAAACTGAAACTGTTTGGAGACAAGCATCAGAATTCAAAGTTCCTAGAATTATTTTTGCTAACAAAATGGATAAGATGGGTGCTGACTTTAAGTTCAGTCTTGAATCTATTAAGACAAAACTTGGAGTTAATGCTGCCCCTATTGAATGGCCAATTGGTGCAGAAGATTCATATTCTGGTAACATTGATTTAGTTAATATGAAGGCTTTTCATTATGTTGGTGATGAAAATGAAACTGTTGAAGAGATTCCTATTCCAGATGATTTAAAGGATGTAGCTAAAGAAAAGCATGATGCATTAATTGAAGCTATTGCTGATTTTGATGATGAAGTTATGGAACTTTATCTTGATGGTAAAGAAATACCAGAAGATATGCTTAGAAAAGCTATTAGAACTGGTGTTCTTAAAGCAGAATTTTTCCCTGTTATGTGTGGAACTGCTTTAGGTAATAAAGGTATTAGACAACTTCTTGATGCTGTTGTTTATTACTTACCAAGTCCTGCTGATGTACCTTCAATTGTTGGTACTGATTTAGATGGTAATGAAGTAGATCGTCATCCAAAAGATGATCAACCATTTAGTGCTCTTGCATTTAAGGTTATGACTGATCCATATGTTGGACGTTTAACTTTCTTCAGAGTTTATTCTGGACATTTATCAAGTGGATCTTATGTTCTTAACTCTACTAAAGATACTAAAGAAAGAATTGGTCGTATACTTTTAATGCATGCTAATACAAGAAGTGAAATCAGTGATGTATATACTGGAGATATAGCTGCTGCTGTTGGTCTTAAGAATACTACTACTGGTGATACTTTATGTGATGAAAAGAATCCTGTTGTTCTTGAAAGCTTAAAAGTACCAGAACCAGTTATTGAGCTTGCTGTTGAACCAAAGACAAAGGCCGATCAAGATAAGATGGCACTTGGTCTTCAAAAGCTTGCTGAAGAGGATCCAACATTCAGAGTTCATACTGATCATGAAACAGGTCAAACTGTTATTGCTGGTATGGGTGAGCTTCATCTAGATGTTCTTATCGATCGTTTAAAACGTGAGTTTGGTGTTGAAGCTAATGTTGGTAGACCACAAGTTGCTTATCGTGAGACAATAACTCAAAAGGGTGATTGTGAAGGTAAGTATATTAAGCAATCTGGTGGCCGCGGACAATACGGACATGTTTGGGTTGAATTCGAACCACTTGATGATCCAGATAAGACTTATGAGTTTGTTGACAAAGTTGTTGGTGGTGTAGTTCCTCGTGAATACATACCAGTTGTTGACAAAGGATTACAAGAAGCACTTGCTAATGGTGTTATTGCTGGATATCCAATGATTAATGTTCGCGCTACATTACATGATGGTTCTTATCATGAAGTAGATTCAAATGAAATGGCATTTAAAGTTGCTGCTTCACTTGCTGTTAAGGAAATGAAGAATAAGTGTGCACCAGTTTTACTTGAACCTATTATGAAAGTTGATGTTACAACTCCAGAAGAATATTTTGGTAATGTAATGGGTGATTTAACTGCTCGTCGTGGTAAACCACTTGGACAGGAAACTCAAATGGGTGCTGTTAAATTAAGTGCTATGGTACCACTTTCAGAGATGTTTGGCTACGCTACATCTTTAAGAAGTAATACTCAAGGACGTGCTAACTTCGTAATGTTCTTCGATCATTATGAACAAGTACCAAAGAATATTGCTGAAGAAATTATTAAAAAAAGTGGAAATTAGATTAAACCACTTGAAAAAAAATAAATTGTTAGATACAATATAGAATGTAAGTTTATATAAGGACATGTTAACATTGGTACACTTGGACACGTAGATCATGGAAAAACTACATTAACTGCTGCTATTACTAAGGTTCTTCATGATATAGATCCTAGTCTAGCAAGCTTCGAGGCTTATGCTGATATAGATAAGGCTCCAGAAGAAAGAGAACGTGGTATTACTATTAATACTGCACATGTTGAATATTCTACACCTGACCGTGAGGTTGATGGTAAGAAGATTCAAGGACGTCATTATGCACATGTTGACTGTCCAGGACATGCTGATTATATCAAGAACATGATTACTGGTGCAGCTCAAATGGATGGAGCAATTCTTGTTATTGCTGCAACTGATGGACCAATGGCTCAAACTCGTGAGCATATCTTACTTGCTCGTCAAGTTGGAGTACCTAAAATGGTCGTTTATATGAATAAGTGTGATATGGTTGATGATCCAGAACTTTTAGATTTAGTTGAAATGGAAATTCGTTCATTATTAAGTGAATATGATTATGATGGAGATAATACTCCAATAATTCGTGGTTCTGCTCTTAAGGCTCTTGAAGGAGACGAGAAGGCTGTTCAATCTGTTAAAGATTTACTTAATGCAGTTGATACTTATATCGATACTCCAGTAAGAGATACTGATAAACCTTTCTTAATGAGTATTGAAGACGTATTTACTATCACTGGTCGTGGTACTGTTGTTACAGGACGTGTTGAACGTGGTAAATTAAATCTTAATGATGAAGTTGAAATTGTTGGTATTAAACCT
>ONSL01000039.1 GCA_900320505.1 uncultured Eubacteriales bacterium | reverse complement strand
TCGTGGTACTGTTGTTACAGGACGTGTTGAACGTGGTAAATTAAATCTTAATGATGAAGTTGAAATTGTTGGTATTAAACCTACTCAAAAGACAGTTGCTACTGGAATTGAGATGTTTAGAAAACAATTAGACTATGCTGAAGCTGGAGATAATGCAGGAGTTCTACTTCGTGGTATTTCTCGTGAACAAGTTGAAAGAGGACAAGTTCTAGCTAAACCTGGATCAGTTACTCCACATACTAAGTTCAAAGCATCAGTTTATGTATTAACTAAAGAAGAAGGTGGACGTCATACTCCATTCTTCACAAACTATCGTCCACAATTCTATTTCAGAACTACAGATATTACTGGTGTAATTGATTTACCAGAAGGTACTGAAATGGTAATGCCTGGAGATAATGTTAACTTTGAAGTTGAATTAATACATCCAGTTGCACTTGAAAATGGTACTAAGTTCTCTATTCGTGAGGGTGGTCATACTGTTGGTGCTGGTGTTGTTACTGAAATCGAGAAGTAATAAAGTTATTGCACATAAAGAGTCTCTTATGAGACTCTTTTTTGTTAATTAAATATAAAAAAACAAGTAGTTTATATTCTACTTGCTTTTATATTATCATTTGTACTTTCATTTATCACTTTAAGGCTTTTTACAAATTTTTGTAAATTTTCATTTATATTTGTTATTTCTTCTGCTATTTCATCATCTGACATTCTTTCTACATCATTATTTACAAGTTTTGCTCTTTGTATATCATGTTTTATGCATGTTTTTTCACTTGTACCTACTTGATAAAATCCTTCAGGAAGCTTTGGTGTATTGTATTTTTTATCAAATAATATGTATGTACTTTCTCCTTTATTATATGTTCTTACTTTTAAATCTTTATCTTCAGTTTCTTCAAGTATTTTTACTCTTTTTTCATCTTCGTTATAGTATTCGTATCTTTCTTTTGACATTATCTCGTCTTTATATTGTTCATCTTTTTTGCATCGCTACCTGCAAATGCTTTTTCTATTCCATATCCTTTTTCTTCTAGTATTGTTACTGTATCTGCCATTAATTCATTATAGTTTTTCATTTCTTTTTATCTTCTTTTTCTTTTAAATCATTTTTTATTTGGTAGTTTTCCTTTTTAATCCTTTTATATATTAAGTAGTTTAATTTTTTTAATATCAAATTAAATTCTCCTATATATTCTACTATGTTTGTATCATATTCTAGTTTTGAATCATTTAGATTTTTATAAGGATTTTTATTTCCAAAGTTTCCTGCAACTGCATTCATGTTTAAATATTTTAATCCTCTTCCTTCTATATCATCTAGTATATACCATTTTATTAGATAATTTGCATTTAAGTGGCTTAATCCTTTATTATATCCGTCTATTACTATATATGATGCATTATTATATTCTACTGTTAAACATCCTCCTATTATTAGTCCTTTTGGATATTTTTCAAGTAATTTTGTTGCAAGTACTAAATCCATCTTATATACGTTTAATAGTTTATCTGAATTCATTTTTTTATTAAGTAGTTTTGCTCTTGATTTCTCATTTGCAAATCTTAAGTTTTGTATTTTTTTTGCATATTCGTTATTTGTTTCTTGTTCTTTTTCAAACCTTTTTTTAGCTTCCATTACAAATGAGTCTGTATTTAATAGGGCATAGTATAGTCTGCTTGTATTAAAGTTATCAACTATTGCTTGAAGATACTTTTTACTATATATATCTTTTTTCTTTACGAAGTTATATAACTCATCAATTTTCTTTTCTTTATCTACAAGTATTGTTATACCACATCCTGATGCTCTTCTTATTTTATGTTTTATTCTTTTATTTAACCCTTTAAATATATCGTTCATTGGTTTATCAGTTAATTTTATTGCTTCAAATCTTGGTAGTTCATTTTCAAAATATTTATTTTGACCCATGTATTTAAATCCGGCTGATTTTATGTTTTTCATTATGCTATTAATATCTTTATTTACATTTATTGTTCTTCCTCTTTTATCTTTTACTGTTGCAGGTATATAAGGATTCATTCTAAATATCATAAATCCTTGTTTTCCAAATACTCTTTTTAAGTTTTTACCTAATTCTATTACTTTTTCTTTATTGTTATAGTCAAATAGTATTCCGTGTGGTGCATATGCAATTTTTTTGCCCATATATATTTCTTTAAATACAATTAGTGATGCTCCTATTAATCTATCATTTTCTTTAATACCTAGATAGTGTACATTAAAACCCATGCTCTTTAAAACATTACCATATTCCACTGTTTGATAATATGATGCATATTCATGATCTTTTGCATATGTTTCGAAATCTAATTCTTTTAATGTTACTATCTGCATATTCTATTCTCCTTATGTTAATTATTATAGCATTTAAATGTTCTTTTCTCAATAATTTAGTGTATAATATTAATTGGTGATTATTATGTTTAAAGATAATAAAATTTTAGTTCTTGGTATGGCAAGATCTGGGTTTGCTGCGGCATCTTTTCTTGCTAGAGTTGGTAACACAGTTATTCTTAATGATGGTTCTTCAATTGATAAACAAGATTCAAAACAGATTGAAGAATTAAAGGGGTTAGGTGTTAAGCTTGTCTTTGGAGAGCATCCAGATGATTTACTTGATAAGTCCTTTGATTATGTTGTTAAGAATCCTGGTATTAGAAATGATCATAAGATTATTAAACAGGCACAGGAACTTGGTATTCCTGTTATAAATGAAGCTGAAATGGCATATCGTCTTTTGCCAAAAGATGTTTGTCTTATAGGCATTACTGGTACTAATGGAAAAACTACTACAACTACACTTACCTATAATATACTTCATGATTTCTTTGGAGATAGGGTTCATCTTGCTGGTAATATTGGATATCCATTAATATCTATAATTGACTCTTTAAAGAAAGATGATATTATAGTTATGGAGGTTAGTTGCCAACAGAGTGTTAATTTTGATAAGTTTCATCCTCATATAGCCCTTGTTACTAACTTTAGTCCTGCTCATTTAGATTTCTTTAATAATTCTTATGATTTGTATAAAGAAACTAAGTGCAAGATGTTCAAAAATCAAGATAAAGATGATATTGCTATTATTAATTATGATAATAGTGATGCTATGGAAAAGCTTTCTCATATAAAGAGTCAAATAAAGTATTTTTCTAGTAGTAAGAAAGTTAATGGATGTTATTTAAAAGATAATGCAATTTATTATTATGATGATAAGGTAATTGATACTGATGTCATTAAGGTACCTGGTATTCATAATGTACAAAATGTAATGGCCTCTATTACAATTGCTAAAGAGTTTGATGTTCCAAATAGTAGTATTTCTGATACTATTTCAAAATTTAAGGGTGTTGAACATAGACTTGAATATGTTGACACTAAAAAGGGTGTTAGATTTTATAATGATACAGAAGCGACAAATATAAAATGTACTCAAATAGCTCTTGCTTCTTTTTCTAATCCGACTATAATAGTCTTAGGGGGACTAGAGAGAGGTCAAAGTTTTGATGATCTTACCCCATATATCAAGAATGTAAAAGCTATTATTGGTATTGGACAGTGCAGAGAAAGAGTTAGAGAGTTTGGAGAAAAAAATAATATTCCTACGTATATATATGAGTTTTTGAAAGATGGTTTTAGAAAGATTACTGATATAATGGAAAAGGGAGATGTTGTTTTACTTTCACCTGCATCTGCATCTTGGGATCAATACAAAGAATGCGAAATAAGGGGTCAAGAATTTAAAGATTTAGTAAAGGAGATTAGATAATTATGAAAATAAAAAATATTGTTGGAAGAGAGATTTTAGATTCAAGAGGAAATCCTACTGTTGAAGTTGATTGCTATCTTGAAGATGGTTCTATGGGACGTGCAGGAGTTCCTAGCGGCGCTTCTACTGGTTCTCGTGAGGCATTAGAGCTTCGTGATGGTGATAAGTCACGTTTCATGGGTAAAGGTGTTTTAAAGGCTGTTGCAAATGTTAATGGTCCATTAAGAGATTTGGTTATTGGAATGGATGCTTATGATCAAAAAGCTGTTGATTATGCAATGATAAAACTTGATGGTACCCCTAACAAGAGTAAGTTAGGTGCTAATGCTATTCTTGGTGTTTCACTTGCTGTTTTAAAGGCTGCTGCTATTTCAAAGAAGCTTCCTTTATATAAATATGTTGGTGATGGTAAAACACTTCCAAGACCAATGATGAATATTATTAATGGTGGTGCTCATGCTGATAATTCTCTTGATTTCCAAGAGTATATGATTATTCCTATGAGAGACAATATTCATGATAATGTTAGAATTGGATCAGAAGTTTTCCACAATTTAAAGAATATATTAAATGAGAAAGGTTATGCTACATCAGTTGGTGATGAGGGTGGATTTGCTCCAAATCTTGCTAATAATAAAGAAGGATTTGAACTTATTACTGAAGCCGTTAAAAAGGCAGGATATGTTCCTGGAAAAGATGTATGTTATGCAATGGATGTTGCTGCATCTGAATTCTATCATGATGGAATATATGATTTAAAGGGAGAAGGAAAGAAGCTTACTACAGATGAACTTATTGATTATTATAAAGATTTAGTTAAGACTTATCCTATTATTTCTATAGAAGATCCAATTTATGAAAATGATTTTGAGTCTTTTGCTAAAGCTACTAAGGAACTTGAAGGTGTTCAAATTGTTGGTGATGATTTATTTGTTACTAATAAAGAATACTTACAAAAAGGTATAGATATGGGATCAGGTAATGCTATTCTTATTAAGATAAATCAAATTGGTACTATTACTGAAACTATTGAAACAGTAGAGCTTGCTAAAAAGAATAATTATAATACTATTATTTCTCATAGAAGTGGTGAAACAGAAGACTGTTCTATTGCAGATTTAGCAGTTGGTCTTGATGCAGGTCAAATTAAGACTGGTTCTATGTCTAGAACTGATAGAATGTGTAAATATAATGAGTTATTAAGAATTGAAGACGAATTAAAAGCTAATTAAAGTTAAATAGGGTGTTTTAAATGGAGAAAATTAATATTGGATACTTTGATAGTATTGATGAACTTTATGAAGAACTTCTTAAGTATAAAGAAATGGGTAAAAGTGTATTTTGTGTAATTAAAGGACATAAAATCTACTCTGATGATGTTAATATAGATGCTATTTATAGTTTAATTTATGGATGTTCTAAAGAAGAATATCTAAAAAAAGAAGAACTTTTATATGGTGATTTAACATCACAATTAGATAGTGATAGAAATCATGCTAAAAGTATGGTTGCTGATTGGATTATTACTGGAAGAGAACATATTTATCCTGAAAACTATAAGAAGTGGGATGATTATGTTATTGATAGTGCATGTGGTCCTAGTTTAGGTTCTGAAATTGGTCCATCTCTTAAGATAATGAAACTTTTAGATGATGATTTAGATATAAGAGATGCTGTTAGATATTTTAAGAAGCAACATTATCCAAAGAAAGAGTCTAGTTTAATTAGACATGCTTTACTTGATTTTTCTAAAAGAGGTCCTGAATTTTATTCGTATTCATCTGCTAATGATTTAACTATAGATGAAGAAATTTATTTAAGCAAAAAAAGAAAAGAAAATTTACTTCTTGCTTCAAAACACTCAAATAACAAAGAACTATTGAAACATAAATAGTTTTATGATATACTATCACTAGTTTTTAGGAGGCAGATTATGGAAACACTTTTAATTATTCTTTCAATATTAATTATAATATTAGTATTACTTCAAAGTGGTAAATCAGAAGGAGCTAGTGAGATACTTTCTGGAAATGCTGATTTATTTAAAGAAAGAAAGGAAAGAGGATCAGAACTTGTTATTAGTAGATTAACTATGGTTCTTGGACTTGCTTTCTTTGTGATATGTCTAGTACTTTCATTTTAAGACTTTTATAAGTCTTTTTTTTATAGTATAATATTTTTGAAGGTGAAAATATGAGGGATGAGTTAATTGCGATACTAGGTGCTAGTGATAAAGCGCTTTCTAGTGTAGAGCTTGAAGGAAAACTTAATTTAATCGATGCTGATGAAGTAAAAGAAATGATGGATACTTTGTCATCACTTGAGAAGGATGCTATTGTTTATCACACTAATAAAGATAGATATATGCTTTTAAGAGATAGTCATTTAAAACGTGGAATTATGAGAGTTAATAAAAAGGGATTTGGTTTTGCTGACATTGACGATTCCCCAGAAGACGTTTATATTTCTCAAGATAATATGAATGGAGCTATTCATGATGATATTGTTCTTGTTGAAATTATTAGTAAAAAGAGTATACCTAGATTAGAGGGTAGAGTAGTTAGAGTTCTTGAAAGAGGTATTACAACTTATATTGGAGAAATTAATTTTAAGAATGATAAAGGTTATGTAACACTTGATGATAATAAGATTAAACTCACTATTATTGTTGATAGAAAGCATAGTTTAAATGCTGTTGATGGACATAAGGTAGTTGTTAAGCTTTTAAATAGAATAAATAATTATACATATAATGGAGAAGTTATTGAAATACTTGGACACAAGAATGATCCTGGTGTTGATATTTTATCTGTTGTAAAAAAATATAGTATTGATACAGAGTTTCCACCTGAGGTAAAGGAAGAAGTTAAGACTCTTCCAAACGAAGTTAGTGAAGAAGAGATGAAAGGCAGAAAAGATTTAAGGAGTGAAATGATCTTCACTATTGATGGAGATGATACTAAAGATATTGATGATGCTATTTCTATTAAAAAGCTTAATAATGGTAATTACTTATTAGGTGTTCATATTGCAGACGTTTCACACTATGTTAAGGAAGGCTCTCCACTTGATGATGAAGCAATGAAGAGAGGAACTTCTGTTTATCTTGTTGATAGAGTAATTCCTATGCTTCCACATGAACTTTCAAATGGTATTTGTTCACTTAATCCTGGTACTGATAGATTAACTATTTCTTGTGTAATGGAGTTTGATCATAAAGGTAATCAAATAGATTATGATATTTTTCCTAGTGTAATTAGATCTAGAAAACAAATGACTTATAAGAACGTTAATAGTATTCTTGAAAAGAATATTGTACCAGAAGGATATGAAGAGTTTGCTGATACTTTAAGAGAGATGGAAGAGCTTGCAAAAATACTTCGTGCGATGAAAGTAAGACGTGGATATATTGATTTTGATATAGATGAAGCTAAAGTACTTGTAGATTCCAATGGAAAACCAACTGATGTTGTATTAAGGGATAGAGGAACAGGTGAAAAGTTAATTGAAGACTTTATGATAGCTGCTAATGAGTGTGTTGCAACTCATATTTACTTTATGAATTTACCATTTATATATAGAGTTCATGAAACTCCTAAAGAAGAAAAAATTAAGAGCTTCCTTAATTATGTCAGCTTACTTGGATATCATGTTGAAGGTAATGTAAAAGATAATAGTCCTAAAACCGTACAACATATAATTGAATCTTTAGACGATAAACCTGAGTTTAAGATTCTTTCTTCACTTCTTTTAAGAAGTATGCAAAAAGCTGTATATAAGACAAAGAATTTGGGCCATTTTGGACTTGCTTCTAAATGTTATACTCATTTTACTTCGCCTATAAGACGTTATCCTGATACTACTGTTCATCGTCTTCTACATACATATTTATTTGATCATAAATTAGATGATAAGACAATTAGTCACTGGGAAGAAAAACTCGAGTATGTTGCACAGCATTCATCTGATAGAGAACGTGCATCAGTTGACTGTGAAAGAGAAGTTGACGATATGAAAATGGCAGAATATATGGAAGATCATATTGGTGAAGAGTTTGATGGTATGATTTCATCTGTTATGAGTTTTGGTATTTTTGTTGAGCTTGATAATTTAATTGAAGGCCTTGTTCCTATTAAAGATATGGATGATTTCTATGTTTATGACGAAGATAGAATGTGTTTAACTGGTGAAAAATCTCATAAGAAATATTCTCTTGGAGATAGAGTTAGAGTTAAAGTTGTTCGAGCTAGCAAAGAAGAGAAAACTATTGATTTTGCATTTGTAAGTAACAAGAGTGATAATAATTCTACTGAAAATAGTAGTAGTAACAATAATAGTAATCATAATATTAATAATAAACATAAAAATAATTTTAATTTTAATAACCATAATGGTAATAAAAAACATAATAAAAAACATAATAATAAAGATCATAAAAATAGATAATATTTAAAGTGGGGTGATTAAGTTGGAGATTTTAAATAAACAAGCAAAACATGATTATTTTATTGAAGATACTATTGAATGTGGTATTGCTCTTAATGGTTGTGAGATTAAGTCTATTAGAGCAGGTAAATGCAATTTAAAAGATAGTTATGCTATTATAAGAAATGGAGAAGTTTATGTTATAAATATGTTTGTATCAAATTATGACAAAGGAAATATTTATAATGAAAGTGAGACTAGGTCTAGAAAACTTCTTCTTCATAAAAATGAAATCTTAAAACTTAATAATGATGTTCAATTAAAAGGTCTTACTCTTATTCCACTTAAACTTTATTTTAATGGTGAACACTTAAAGGTTCTTCTTGGTGTATGCAAAGGTAAAAAACTTTATGATAAACGTGAATCTATTAAAGAAAGAGATATTAAAAGAGAAAATGAAAAAGCAAATAAGTATAGGTATTAGTTTATTTTTGGTTCTTTTCTTGATAAATGGTTGCAGTAAAAGTTTTAGTAAAGATAGTTTTAAAGATGTTATGAAAGATAATAATTATGCTGTTACAGATATTTCTAAAACTAGTAGTATGGCTGTTGGCGATCACTTTATTGTGAACTTTTATGAATTTAAAGATCATAAAAAGGCAGAAGATTATGTTAAAAAAGAGACCAAAAATTTAAATTATAATAAGGATAAAAAAAGTTATATATTAAAAAACAAGTATATTTATTCTATTTATGTTGTTAATTCAAAATATGTTGTTTCTGTATCTTGTCCTTTAAAGTATAAAAGCGAAGTTGATGATATAATTGAAAAGTTAGGTTTAGCCTAGCTTTTATTATTTATTTGTGTTATAATTAGTCCACATGGGGATGTAATGGTCTCGACAGGAATGTTTTAGCATAGATAGCAGGCCGAGTAGTTTACGTTACAAACTAAAAACAATAAACGCAAACAAAATTAAAACTGCATTCCGCAACATTTTTGGTGGAAACCAAGCTGTTGCTTTTGCCTAGTATTTAGGGAAATGCAATCTTTTACTTTCTTTGCTTGTGAGAGAGTTTAAGGTTTAATATAGCAAGCTTAAGCTTTCTATTTGTCTAGATAGAAGGATGAAAATCTTTAGACTGGTATATTATTTAGTTCGTTAGCTAATTTATAATATATGAGATTAATAGTTAACTAAGCCTGTAGAAGTTTATGTGGCGATGTTTTTGGACAGGAGTTCGATTCTCCTCATCTCCACCATATTGATAGGAAACTCGAACTTTTAAAGTTTCGAGAGTAATAAATTACTAACAGAAATGTTAGTTTTTTTGTTATTTTAGAAAGAAAGTGAGAGTGATTATATGTTAACAATAGAAACTAAAGAATTAAATATAAGTGAGGAATTAAGAAAGAAAGTTGATATGATATGTAAGTTTGCTTATGTTAAACCTACATATAAAAATGGTAATATTAGAAATATTAAAGGAACAAATATTGCTTATGTAAAACCTCATATAATAACTATTAATAAAATAGATTATTTAATGTTTGATGAGTGTGAAGATATTTATATTAATGGTTATGATAAAAAGATAAAGTTTAAAGATTTATTAGAATATATTAAATCAAACTAATATTCATTCCCTAAATAAGGAATTGACAAATCAAAGATAAAAGTATAATATAGTAAACCA
>ONSL01000024.1 GCA_900320505.1 uncultured Eubacteriales bacterium | reverse complement strand
TTTATAGTTTCATTATCTATAAACTTTCCACCTTTAATAGCATTTTCTGGTATATTAAGTAGTTTAGATGCAAGCTTAATAAAGAATTCATTCTGTGTCTTTAATGCACCTTTTAATCCAACATCTGATGACATTGGTATTATAAAGCCTTCTTTTCTTTCTTTATAACTGCTCATAGTATGTTATCGCCTCCATAAAATTGGTTATCAGTACTGATGGACGATAATATACTATATAAAATTTATTTATGCAAAAAGGTAAAATGCAATTTTCACGATCAAAAATGCAGTTTTCTACAGCAGTTTTGCAATTTTGACATACAAAAATGCAAAAATGACAGAAGAAAATGCAAATTTCATAGTTTTTAAAATTTTTTATTAATTACCTATATAAGTTATTCTGGCATATCCATTTCCTATTTTAGAACAATCTGTAGTTGGAGTTTCTGATACACATGTATTACTAATTGTTTTAGTTGATTCTTCATTTGATGTTTCACAATTATAGCATGTCATATGCTTATCAGTTAAAGAGGGATTTCCTATGCAGCCTGAACTACCTGATGATCCCATCCAATTTTCTGATACACCCTATGCATATCCTCCTGCTCCTCCACTGTAGAATCCCATTCCACCAACCATGAACTACCATCTAACAATCCACCGTAACTAAAAGTTCCATCGTTCATTGTATATGTTCTGCTATAATTTGCTATTTTTTTAATTATTTTATCATATTTGCATGTTTGATTAAGTTATCTAGTATTTCTTTATCTTCTATTTTACTTATTGCAAAACATTTAACGCCCAAATCTTTAAAGCTTGCTCCTGAATGATAAAGCTTTTTTCTATCTATTATTATAAATCTATCATGAAATATATTTGTAACTATTAATTTTACATTACTATATTCTTTTTTATATTTATAATAATCTTTATTATTATAACCATTTGTATACAATATCACTTTCTTATTAGTTTTAGAAAGTATATCTAATATATTTTTATCTATATAATTATCTATAATAATTATTTCTTTCTTTGCTCTTTTTAATATATCTAATAATAGGCTATAAGCATCATATATTTGTCCCTCAAAGAATAATGTATTTACTTTTTCTTTCTTGTTCATTTCATTAAGAGTGTTTTCAATCTGTTTTATTTTGTTCGAATTAGCACTTATTCTATTATCCATGTTAATTAATAAATCTGTATGATTATTCATTATATAATGTCTCATTGCGACAAAAGCATTTACAATTAAAACACTCATTTCATCTGCAGCTTCAGTTCTAAGTATTGATGCAAGTTGAACACAGCCTTGTTCCGTAAATACATATGGCAAAGTCCTGATTTTGTTATTTGTGGTTTCAAATTGAAACCGCAAATTATTGAATTCAGTCTCAGTTAATCTAAAATAAAATTCTTTAGGAAATCTATTTAAATGCCTTTTAACAGCTAAATTCACTGTTTTGGTTCCATTTTTACATCCATATAATTTTGCTAAATCTGAATCTAGCATTACCTGTCTTCCTCTTACTTCATATATCATATTTTCTATCTTTTCTTCTTTTACTAATTCATTCATTGCATTTCACCATCCTATTATATATATACGAAAAAAATTACAAATAATTGCACTTTTTATAAAAAAAATAGATAAAATTTAATTTATCTACTTTCCTAAATAAGTAATTCTGGCATATCCGTTATCAAATCTGCCTGTTGTAGTTGTTCCATCTGGTTGAGGCTGTCCTACATAATCTCCTTTCACAGTTGTCCAGTTATATCCATTTCCATCTATCATTACTGTATCTGTAAACTTATATCCACTGTAATGATATGAACATGTTATGTCTGTTGTTCCATCAAGACATGTTTTTCTATTAGAGTCTAGTCTTGGATTGTTTGATGACTGTGACTCAATCGCTATGCATCCGTTATGGCCTGAGATGAATGATGATCCCCCACCTCCACCTGCAACTCCATTAGCATAATAACCAGCATATCCACTGTAATAGCCATTACCTCCGGGACAATTTCCTGATGAATATCCAAATGCCGTTCCACTTGTTTGGGTTGCTCCATTTCCACCAGATCCTGTATTTATGTCTCCACCTTTGTATCCTGTTAATCCTCCACCCGAGCCTGCATATGGTGAACCTGAGTTCCAATAATTTAATCCTCCAGTTGTTCCTGCTCCTGCTGCTACTATTATTCGTGATCTTAGCGAATTTGCATTATTCCATGTTCCATTAATAATTCTGACATCTGATGAGCCTCCTGCATCAGAGTTATAGGATTGTGTTCCAAAATTAAAGTTATAACCCATGCCACCTATATAAATATATAATTTTATATTTTTCTCTAATTTAATATTTCCTGCGACATAGCTACCACCAGCGATAGATTTGATTACACCCCAATGACCTGCTCCCCAAAGTTCTATTTTATAATTACCTGTTTTTGGTATAATAAATGTTTGTTCTTCTCCGGTATAGTCATAATTATATTCTATAAAACTTGTTTTCATACTTATTGTATTTTTACTATCTACTGTTTTTAATAATTTTGAATGACTTGGTGTTAAGTTTATTATTAATAATGAGACTGTTATTACTACTAGTATTATTGTTATTTTTTTCATATTTTTTCTATACTTTACACTTTTCATTTTTCTTAGTCTCCTTTGTTTACCCTTATGCTATCAAAAAAAAAAAAAAAAAAGGTCAATATTTTTTGACCTTTATATGTGTAAAGTATTTGCTTTACGTAAATTATTTAATTTCTGTTATTTCAACGTCGTATGATCCGTTAGGACTTTCAACTGAAACAATGTCTCCTACTTTATGGTTCATAATAGCTTTTGCAATTGGAGATTCATTTGAAATCTTGCTTTCAAAAGGATCTGCTTCTTGACTTCCCACAATCTTATATTCGTCTGTTTCATCGTCATCAACATATTTTATTCCAACTGTGCTTCCTAAACTAACAGCATCTTTATTTACATCTTTAATTATTTCTACATTTTCCATCATCTTTTCGATTGTCTTTATTCTAGCTTCTATTTGAGCTTGTTCATTTCTTGCAGCATCATAGTCTGCATTTTCAGATAAATCTCCAAGACTTCTAGCTTCCTTAATTGCTATTATATTTTGTGGACGTTTTACATTTATTAAATCATCATATTCTGCCTTTAAGTCCTTATAACCATCTTCAGTTAAATATACGACATTTTCTTTTTTCTTTGTCATAATTTATTTCACCTCATTTATTTTTCCTTATGTATCAACATAACTTGCTTAATTATATCACATTTCGATTAAAAAATCAATCTAAAACCATTTAATTTTATTATATGAGTATTTTATTTATTTATTACTTTTTCTTTGCATGTAATATGTTATTGATGCCATTATTTCACTTGGGAGTAATTTTGCAAACAACACTGATATAAATATAAATAAATTTGAAAATATGTAAAACTCCCCACATAGCATTTTATTAACTGCAAATCTAGCGAGCATCATGCTATTTTCTTCAAGTAAGTTAAATCTTACATCTGCTGTTTTATTAAAGTTTGTATTTACTGGTCCTGGACATAATAATGACACTTTTACTTTAGAATGTTTTTTTAATAGTTCATGTCTTATACTTTCAGTTAACCTTACTACATAGCTTTTTGTTGCATAGTATGTTGCCATTAATGGCCCTGGCATAAAACCTGCAATCGATGCAACATTCATTATATGTCCTTTATTTACTTTTACCATATCTTCTAAAAATAATTTTGTAAGTATATGAAGTGCTGTTATATTTGTGTCTATCATGTCTAATTCTTTATTTAAGTCTGTCTCAGTAAACTCTCCAAATAGTCCAAATCCTGCATCATTTACAAGTATATCAATGTTTTTAAATTCTTCTTTTACATCACTATGTATTTTTATTACTTTTTCTCTTTTAGTTAAATCTACTTCTTTTACATATACTTTTCTTTCTGTCTTACTTTCTATTTCTTCTTTTAATGAATTTAGACGATCTTTATTTCTTGCAACTGCAATTATATCATATCCTTTATTTGCAAGTACTTTACATATATCTCTTCCTATTCCAGAAGATGCTCCTGTTACAAGTGCTAACACATTATCACTTCCTAGTATTTACAATTATACTATAAAAGCACATTTTTTTAAACGTGCTTTATTTACTGTATAGTTTTATAAGGTCTGTTACTTCACTATGGTTTTCTTTCTTTTTAGGTTTTGCTTCTTCTTTTATTTCTATCTTTTTATTTACATTTTCTTTATCACTTTCAAGTATTGATAACATGTGTTTATAATCATCAAGTGTAAACATACTATCATACATTATTGGCTCTTCTCTTTTTATAATCATAGGTGCAGTTGTTTTTATAATGTTATCAGGCATTTTTGATAGCTTCTTTTTATCATTATGTCCTCCAATATGTTCTACACTTACTTTTGATATTTTCTTATTCTTATTGTTTTCTATTATAGATATTACTATTTTGAATATTATTAAAAATACTATCCATAATATAAATATATTACTAGATAATTCTATTAATGTATGTATATTCCTATTACTATATAGACTTTCTATATTAAATACATTTATTTTTTTTGCATTTACAAGTGATACAAATAAAACAAATATATAATCAAGTATCCCTGATATAATGACATTTATTGTTTTTATGTATTTATGTGTTCTTGTACTAAATATAGATACAAGCATTATTATATTAGAAAGTATTATAAAACCTATGTATACTGCAATGTTTGGAAAGTATATTATATCAAATACATTATCCATAAAGTAATCAAACATTGTTGGTAAAGAATCATAATATCTAATTAGTATTACTGCAAATAATATTATGTACATTGCTATGTAAGCTTTTAAACTACTTTTTCTATTGTTTTTATTAGTTGTTATAAATAGAAAACTAATAAATATCATAAATACTATTATTGCAATGTTAAATACATTTTCTGATAAATTAAGTACTAATTTTAATTTATCAAGCATAGAAATACTTGTCATTATATCATCCCCCCTTCTATATATTTTGTTTATCTTCAAGATATGCTATATATACTGTTTGTTTATCATCTTTGTTATTTGTACATGTTATAAGTGTTAAAGTTGTTTTTGTTTGATCTCTATATATTGCTATCTTACCTGTTTTATTTTGCTCATATATATTGTTTATAGAGTATGTATATTTTACATTGTTATATGTAACATATACTTTGTCTCCTACTCCTACTTTGTGTAAATTATTAAAGAATGCATTCCATGCTGTTCCAGAGTGTCCTGCAATTATAAAGTTTCCACCATCTACATCTGGATAAGATGATGTTGCAACTATATAAATATTTTTATCTACATTATTGTATTTAGAATCAATACTTACAAATCCTCTTTTTAATCTTATTTTTGGTACTTCTAGGTACCCGATATAATTATATGAGAATGTTTTTTTAGGCACTTCTTTTACATTTTCTTCTACAGTGGGTGCTAAATTTTTTTCTTCCTTAGGTTTTTGTTCTTTTATGCTATTATCTTCTGTTTCATAAATATTTGAGTACGCTAAATTTTTCTTTTCTTCTATATAATTATATGAAAAAATGAAGCCGCCTAATAAAATTAATATAGTTATTACTATTGCAACCTTATTAGTATCAGCTTCTTTTTCTTTTCTATTTATTTTTAGCATAACGATATGTTAATGCTATACCAGAGGATATAAGTAATGCTCCAATTATGTAGTATATAGTGCTTTCAGATGATGTAGGTGGAACAGGTACTTTTGGATATTCTAAGCTTAACACTGTACTAGTTTCAACAGATTTTTCTTCTGGATAAAGTATTGGTGTTACTAAAGGCTGCTCACCACTATCAGCTGGATCATATTCGTAAACTTTATATTTTGCATTTTTAGATGTTACTTTAACTGTAAATGAAGCATCTTCTTCTTTTTCTTTATCTACAGGAACATAAACCTTAAAGTTTTCTCCTTTGTTAAATGATGTCTTCTTGTTTCCATTTACATCTGTAACATAAGAGCCTTCAGGTGCTCCATCAAGTGTTACTTCATAACTATCTGTTGTATTTACAACTATTTCATCAGATATAAAGTAAGTACTATCATTGTTCATTGTTAACTTACTATTTTGAACACTAAGACTAATACTTGGATCTGTATAACCAGCATTCTTAGCCTTTACTGCTTCATCAACTAAATTTTTGATGATTGGTCTTAGGTTATTTGGATCACTATCTGTTGTTTTAAATGAATCTGTTAGATTTTTTGATCCTGTTGTTTCATCTAAATACCAATATACTGCAACTTGTGTGATATAGTAATCCATCATTTTATCGTTCTTAAAACTTTTATTTGGATAACCATTTTGCATTATGTATGCCATACCGGCATCTAACTCTTTCTTTAGAGTTGCAGTTGTATTAACTGTTGTTTGTTTTGCATAATCAAGGCAGTATACATAAGTTCCATCACTCATTTGTTTAGTACCAAAGTTTATTGTTTTACTTTTATCATTTTCATTAACAATATAACCTTCTACTGCTTTACTACTAATTAATGATATTGATGATGGTACATTTGATGGTACATTTGTTTCTGCATATACCATAGATGGAATTATTGTTACTATAAGTAACATAACAAATAATATTTTCTTTAATTTTTTCATATCGATTCCCCCATTCGACTAACGTGTTATACTATACTACAAATTCCTTAAAAAATCAAGCTTTTTACTTACTTTTGGCATTTTGCATTTCTTTTAATTTCTCATGTGCTTTGTTTAAATTGTTAATCATTTTTGAATTTACATCTTCTAACTGTGAATTTCTTTTACTAAATTCATAAATAGAATGTTTAAGCATTCTGTAATAATACTCACATTTTTCAGGAGCAGAATCTTTACTTAGTCCTAAATATTTATAGTAGTTGTCTTCTTTTTCATCAATATCATTTATTAAAACTCTATATGTTTCATATACATTTACTTTATTTTTTTCTCTAATATTTTTGTCTACTTCATCTTTATTTAAAACTAAATAATTATATACTGCATCTAGATTTGATTCCATTTCACTTGATATTTCTTTACATGATGGTATAGTTTCATAAACTGTATATATTGTTTCACTTAATATTTTAAACGAATCATCTATTTCATCAAGACTTGAGTATTCCTTTAATCCTAAATATTTATATATATTTGCATCATCATCTATTCCTTTTGAAAGTAGATTTAATGTTTCTTTAAGTTTCATTTTAATTTTCCCCCTCTATTTAAAATATCTTTTTAATTTTACGTTATTAATTCTATTTATTACTCTATCATGTATTTCTGTATCTATTTCTTCTTTATGTTCCATAATCATCATAAATGCTTCATCGAGATTTTCCATCATTCTTTCAAATTCTTCATCTGGAAAATCTTTTGAATTATTATGAGAAATTGTAAGTGATTTTTTAACTCTTTTATAAGCCCTTATGCAATTCTTTTTTGGTGAAAGTCTTTCAACTCCTAAATACCTATAATAATTTGGTCCTTTTATATGATCTGTTTTCAAAGCTTTTATAACATTTTGTTGCATATTATTTACCTCTTTTAAATGTAAATACTTTTATACCATCATTAGAATTTTTTTTATTTAAATCACATGTTTCTTCTTCTAATAATTTTCCATTTTCTATAGGATAGTATTTTATAGAGCCTTTATCTTCTTTATTACTTTTAATATCATAATCTTTTAAAACATCTTTAATTAATTCTTTTATTTCTTCTTTTTCATCACTAGATATTGCTTCTTTAGGACAAATTCCTTCTTCTTTTTCTTTTGCTACATCTGGAAGCATTATGTCATATTCATATAAATAATTATTAAGAGACTTTACTAGTTTATCTGCTATTTCATCATTTACATTTCCTGTCTTAATATTAATTAAAGCTTCTTTTTCTTCTTTTAAAAGCTTTTTATCAATTTCATTTTTACTTGTTATCAATATGCTATGAGCCTTATTTAAGTTTCTTAATATATGTTTCAACTGCTCTCTTATCTCGAATGATGTTGCTCTTGATATATCAATTGATTCAGATATATTCTCATAAGCTTTTTCTATTTCTTCTTCTGTTGCATACTTTTCAAGTCCTAAATATTTATAAAAGTCTGGTCCTTCTACTTCTCCAGTTAATAATTTAAGTACTTTTGCATTCATAATCTATTCCCCCTTAAGCTGCGCTAATTATATCATAAAATCATAAAAAAATCAAGGTTTATGCCTTGATCGTTTCACTATCTATCCATTTTTTTAATTCTTCACTTATATTTGCTTCATAATAAGATATTTCTGGGAGTTCATAATCATGATATTTTAGTATTTCTTCTTTTACTTTATCAAATAAAGATATTTTAGTTCTAAATTCTATTTTGAATTCATCTTCTTCTTCTATTTTACCATTCCAATAATATTTTGAATGTACTTTTGCAGTTTGTGTGCCTGCCACAAGATGCTTTGAAAGTAAATTATCTATTATTTCATCTTTAACATCTTCTTTATCACAAAGAGTTGTAACAACAATATATTTATCTAACATTAATACCCTTACCTTTCATATCATTAATTAATTCATGAATATCATCTTTAAATACAAATCCATACATTCCAAGATTTTTGCCCTCTTTTATATTTTTTCCTTTATCATCTATAAAATAGCACTCACTTGGCTTTAAATTATATTTATCAAATAATATTTCATATATTTCTTTTCCTGGTTTCATTTCATGTACATCACATGATAATATCCATCCATTTAAAAAGTTTAATTTATTTAAGCTTTTTAAATATTTTATTGATTCTTTATTATTATTTGATAATATATAAATATTATAATCGTTATCTTTTAATTCATGCATTAATTTTATTATTTCTTCATTAAATTCTCTATATTTATAAAAATGAATTAATTTATCTTTAGTTTTTTCATCTATTTTAAATGAAAATGTACATGATGAAAATCTTTCTACAACAGTCTCTTCTCCTAAATCAACTTTAAGCCATGGTTTAAAATATTTTTCTTCAAGCTCTTCTTTTTCTTTATCATTTAAGTCTGTTTTTTCAAAAATGATTGAGTGATTGCCTTTCCATATAACTCCACCAATATCAAATACTATATTTTTAATCATTTTACTACTCCTTATATTTTTATTTTACTATATCATTAATCATTATAGAAGAAAAAAGATAAATTTTTGTTTATCTTCTATCTATTCGTTTGTTTTTAAACTTTTAACCATATCTATTTTCCTTACTTTTCTTGATATCATACTTGATGTTATATAAGATATTATTATTGTGCCTATAGCTGCTATTACATATGTTGAAGGTTTTATGTATGCAAAGAAGTCGTAATTATCCGCAATTACATTTTTAAATATATAGTTGGTAACATAGTATCCAACAATTATTCCTATTATTATTCCTAAAATAGTAATCCATATATTTTGCTTTTTAAATATTTTTATCACTAAAGCCTAATGCTTTTAATATTCCAATTTGTCTCCTTTCTTTTTTTACTTTTCTTGTCATTGTTGTTATTACTGAAAGCACTGCTATAAATATAAATAGTCCTGAAAATATTCCTACATATGTCTTTCCTTCTTCTATTTGATCTTATATGTGAGAAAGGATATTATAATATTGATACTCAAGATATTGCAAAAGCTGCTTCTGTTTCTACTGGTATTATTTATCAGCGTTTTAACGATAAACATGATATCTTTGTAGAAGGTCTTGCAAAGTATGCTGATACTATATTTTATCCTTTTATAGAGAAATGGATTTAACTAATGATTTATATACTGTTCTTGTAAATGATGGGTATAAAGATAATTTTCTAAAAGAAAAAGTGCATATTGCACTTGGTATGATTGATAATTTATGTTATGAGGTTGTTTATCATAAACATAATGAGATTAATTATGAAGAGATTAAAAAAATAGTTACTGAAACTATTTGTAATCTACTTGAGAAATAAATTTTATTTTTCTTTTTTATTGTCATTATTTCTAACAAGTCTAAATACTTTTCCTTTAACATTAGCTGAATTGTATTCTAGTTTACTACAATTAATTGCATCAAATAGCACTAATAAATCTTCTATTTTTAGTTCTTCTGGAAATTCATCATATTTAGAGTATACTACCTCTTTTAATGTTTTTATATTTACTAATTTATTCTTTATTTCAGGTTCGACAAATGCATGTTCATCAAAGTTTTCATATAAGTCTCTTTCACTTTCTTCTGAATAACACTTTATTCCTGTAAATATTTCTTTATACATAGTTATATTTTTCTTATATACAAATGGTGTATAGTCATCTAAAAAATAATCGTCTTTTGTTTTTGTAAACATATAATATGCTCCTAAATTGCAATTAAAGTTTATGTAATCTGCATTAGTTATTTTTGCAACATATATATCATTTATATTATATGTAGAGTATGGACGGTAGTCTTCATCTCTTTTATTATTACTTTTTATTAAATAATCTTTATCTGCAGATATTTTTAATAGTTTATCTCCAAATTCAGATAATGCCTCTTTTAATGTACTTATTTTCATAGAATCACCGCTTTATATTATATATAAATTAAAAAAGATTGCAAATAGAATTTAACTTTCTACTGCAATTTTTGCAAGTTTTATAGCATCTTCTTTTTCTTCTGCTCCACATATAAAGCATGCATTATGACAAAATGTTGCTGTTTTAACTCCTGTTTTTTTCTTAAAATCTTTGCCTCTTAATCCTGACCACTCTTTTGGAAGTGATTTTCTATTTTCAAATGTATTTAGTCCTTTTGGAACTGCTTGAACACTATAACCTTCTCTATTTGATTTATATACTACATAAAGAATATCTTTTGCTTTTTTATTTTTTGAATATAATAGCCACTCTTTCCATGGCATAAAGGTATCTAATACTAATATGTCATTTTCCGACTTTTTAATAGCTTCTTCGATATAGCTTCTTGCTTTTAATTTTGACTCTATACTTCTTACTGTTCTTATAAATATTTTATCTGCAAATTCGATAGCTTCTAAAAATCTATTATTTTGAGTTTCATCTTCATCCCAATTTGAATTAAATTTTCCGATTAAATCAGATATTGTATTTACATCTATTTTTGGTTTTGCAATTAGAGAAAGCTCACCATTATCTATTGCATCAATTGCTTCTATCAACTTCTTATCAATCATTTCTAATGAATCGTTAATTACTTCTTTTTCTACATTTAAGTTTTCGAGGCATTTTCTTCCGTATTCTTTCCATATAAGACCAAATGATGCATATGGAACTCCGTCTTTTCTTATTCCATTTCCACCTTTTTGATGATGATCAAACTTTCCTCCACCAATATCATATATTATTGCATCTTCTTTAGCATTTTCTATATCTAATACTCTTGATAAATTAATTTTTTCATCATCTAATGCATAATTAAGTACAATGGTTGCAAAAACTTCATCTGCATGAAATGTTCCTGCATGTGTTATTAATTTAGCATCTTTTATATTTTCTACTACATTTATTTTCATATTTTCCTCTTTCGTCATTAATATACTACTTTAATTTACAGTTTTCAATGCTTTGGCCATTCTTTTAAATAAATGTGTTGTCTGATAGTTTAATATTCCAACTTTGTATATTTTAAGTCCATAATGATATAAAATTATCATAAAAATCACTTGAATTATTAATGATGTAATAAGCTCAATTAGTGATAACTGTTCCATTAGAAAAAGTGTTGGTGCAATCAAGAATGATAACATTGGTACAAATGACATTACTTTTATAAATATGCTTCCATCAAACATTGCTGCACTAAATGCTAAATATAGTCCTAATGCCATCATTATTGTTATTGGTGTTTGAAGTTGCTGGAAGTTATCAATATTTGTTGACATGGATGCTAAAACACCAGACAATATTGCATAGCTTATAAGTGTTACTATGAAGAATATTATAATTATTGGCAGTATTATTCTTAATGTATCAATTAAATTAGATGTTACAGCACTACTTACTATTTCTTCTACTGATGCAACTAACCTATTACTGCTTGCTGATGCTCCAGAAATAGTACCAACTTTACTATAATAATTCATAAAACTTGATGTATCTCCAAACCTTGTTACTAGACCAATTCCTGCATAAATTATAATTAGTATTCCTTGAAATATAGTAAATAATGTACAGCTTATTACTTTTGCTATAAGGTGATCTTTTGGCTTAACATTTGATATTATTATTTCCATACTTTTTGTTGTTTTTTCTTCATTTATTTCTGATCCTATCATCTGTACTAAGTTTGTTATTAAAAAATAACCTGGTAATATTATTATCATTAATATAAATGTTGCAATATATATTTTTATATCACCATTTGATTTCTTATATAATATGTTACTTTTTAGTTCAACACTTTTCGAAATACTTTTATATTCATCTTCTGTTATATTAAATCTTTGTAATGCATTTTTTCTATTTATGTTATTTAGACTTGTTTCAATTAAATTCTTGGTATATTCCTGCATTCCATTGTAACTATATACCTCTCCTGTTATATCAGTTCCATCTGTGTCTATAATAAGTATTAAATCATCCTTATTTTTTTCTATTTCTTTCTTTACACTATCAAAATCTCCATTTTTTGAAATAATATTATATTTGTAATTTGCATCATTATTATTACTGTTAAATTCTTTTGTAAATTCATTATATATATTTATATTATCATATACATATATATCTTTTACTTTATTATAATTACCACCAAATATATTTATTATTCTATCTGTGTTAAATATTATTAGAATAAGAGCGAATATAATTATGTTTAATATTAAAAACCACTTAGACTTTATTTTCTTTTTTAAACTAGCTTTTATTAAATATCTTCTTTTATTCATGATTATCACCTACTAGTCCTACAAATATTTCATTTAATGTTGGATCTTCTATCGTAAATTCTTTTATGTCTTTGCCATCTTTTACAATATCAAATATCTTATCTTTTATATCAATACTTTCAATATTTACAATGTACTCGTCAAGTTCTTTTTCTATACCGATAACACCTTTTACTCTTTTTATCTTATCTATATCTACATTTCCTTTTATGTGAATACGTTTCTTTAGATAACTATCCTTTATATCTTTTAATTTTCCATATACAAGTGTTTTCCCTTTTACAAGTATTAGTATCTTTTCACAAAATTTTTCTACTTGTTCCATTCTATGTGATGAAAATATTATTATTGTTCCTTTTTTTGTCATATCCTTTAATATTTTTATGATAAGTTCAACATTATATGGGTCAAGTCCTGTAAATGGTTCGTCAAGTATTAATAGTTTAGGATTATTTATGATTGCTGATATAAACTGAATTTTCTGTTGGTTCCCTTTTGAAAGTTCTCTTATGTATCTATTTGTATATTCTGGTATTTTAAACATTTTAAGAAGCTTATCTAGTCTTTTATCACATTCTTTTTTATCTACTCCTTTTAATGCTGCATAATATTCTACTTGATCTTTTACAGTAAGTTTTGTAAGCAGACTCCTTTCCTCTGTTAAATAGCCAATTTTATCTGTTACATCGTAATCTATTTTTTTACCATCTAAAAGTATTTCTCCAGAATCTGGTTTTAAAAGATTTGTTATCATTCTAAAAGTTGTTGTTTTTCCAGCTCCATTGACACCTAAAAGTCCGAATATTTCACCTTCTTTTACTGTAAAAGATAAATTATCTACTGCTTTTAAATTATCAAAACTTTTCGATACATTTTTAACTTCTAACATAATTATCACACTCTATATTTATTATAACTAAATATCATAGAAAAAAATAGATAAAATTTAATTTATCTATTTTTCTAAGTTGGTGCTTTAGCTAGAGCTTTAAACTTTTTATTTCTTCTTCTGTTAGACCAGTATACCTTGATATTAATTTAATATCTAATTTATCTTTGAGCATGTTCTTTGCAGTTTTTAGTTTATTCTTTTGTATTCCTTCTACCATTCCTTCTTCTTTGGCGTGTCTTTCATCTAATTTCTTCATCCATTTTGCTTCTTCTTCAGCATCGTATTCGCCTACTACTTCTGGAATTCTTGAATATTCACTCATA
>ONSL01000031.1 GCA_900320505.1 uncultured Eubacteriales bacterium | reverse complement strand
TTTGCATGTATAAAATTTCTTTCCCATAAAATCCTCCTTTTTAGTTATTCAACCTCTTTTATTCTGTAATTATAATTAAGTCATAATAAAAATCCTCCTATTATATATATACGAATTTTTTTTAGAATTTTTTCACTTTTTAGTAAAAAAATAAAAAAATTGCATTTTCATGCAATTTCAAAAGTTTAAGTCAAGATAAATATATTTATCCATTTTATATGAAAGATTTTTATCTATATTTTTTCTAGCATTATCGCTTATATCATAAATTCTTTTTCCTTTAACAAGAGGATTTATGTAACGTATTTTTGCTTTTTGATTGACATAATATACATTTTTAGGTTTATATTTTGATTTATGTATTTTGTTTGAAGTTTTCCATATTTCGTATTCTTTTTTATATTTTGAATTCTCTATTATTTTTATTATTTCACTTTCTTTTTTTTCAAATAAATCTTTTTTTGATATTTTTTCATCTTCATTTAATTTTTTTACTATATCTGCTAGAAACTGATATGTATATCTTGATACTTCGTCTCTATATAATATACTTAACTTGCTTGTTATTTTTACAAACTTTTCTGCTATTTTTAGTGTTTTGAATCCAAGTTCTTGTATACCATCTTCGTTTGTTTCTATTTCTATATCATTATATATTTTTCTTATATCTTCTAAACTTACATTAACATTATTATAAACTATATAAGCATTTGACAGAGAATACTCGAGTCTATCTGCTGCAAGATGTGGTGTTTCATTATCTGCCACCGGATATATATGATAGTTGTCAACTTCTTCTAGTTTTATTCCATCTCTTTTTAGAAGACTCATTATTTTTTTATCTGTTTTTATAAAGTATGATGTTAAATATTCAGTTGACTCTTGTTTCATATAGTCACCATTTAAAAAATCAATTGCATGTTTAAATACAGGCGTTGCAATGTCATGAAAAAGTCCTGAAAGTGTTTGCTTTTTATCATGTGTAAAGTGCCATATTATGAGTGAAACTGCAACTGAATGTTCAAGACTAGAATAAGGATTGTTATCAACCATTTTTGTGTATATCATTCCATTTGACACACTTACATATTTTTGTTTTTGTAAGTTTTTAGATTCTATGTACTCATCTAACCAATCTGGTATGTTAGGTTCTAATACATAAAAATAGTTTTTTACTTTATTACTTAATGTATCTAAATACCTCATATTTCCTCTAATTTATCTATATCTACTATTTCATAAAATGTTGTTCCAAGTCCTAATGTTACAGCATGTTCTATTGTATGTGCACCATGACGAGTTTCAACACGTTCCAAGAAATGGTCACGACCTGGGTCATCTGATTTATAAATAATATCAAGACATGCTCTATCAAGGGCGACTGGGTCTGTTGATGCCATTATTCCAATGTCTTTCATACAAGGAGTTTCTGGATTTGCATCACAATCACAATCTATACTTAAGTTATTTATAACATTTATATATACTATTCCTCCTCTTTTATTATAGTAATCTATTACTGCACTATCTGCTTCTGCCATAGATTCTAGAAAATCATCTTGTTCTGGCAAATGACTCCATACATATGCTTCATCTTGATTATCTGCTCCTGCTGAATGAATATTTAGTTTTCCACTATGACTTGCCATACCAATTGATTCATTTTTAAGTGCTCCTCCAAAGCCACCCATTGCATGTCCTTTGAAGTGTGAAAGCATAAGTATTGAATCATAATTTTTAAGATGTCCACCAATTGTATCATGATCAAGATGTCTTGATCCTTTTCTAGTTGGTATATCAAATTCATCATCTTCATCTAGAAGGTCAACTTTAAAGTATTTAGTAAATCCGTGATTTTCTATTGTCTTCCAGTGATCAGATGATTTTTCTCTAGATCCTCCATATGCAGTATTATTTTCAATTATTGTACCGTTTACATATTCAACTAAATTTTTTATTAGTTCTGGTTTTAAGTAATTGTTCCCTCCTTGCTCTCCTGTTGATATTTTAACTCCAACATTTCCTGTTAATTCTTTGCCCAGTGCTTTATAAATATCTACTAAAGCTTCTGGTGTTATTCTCTTTGTAAAATATACTTTTTGTTTTTGTATCATATTCATTCCTCCTATTTTATTGTATCATTTTTCTTGTAATTTAAAAAGTTTTATTTTTATTCCATTTTGGTGTAATTTATTTAATTTTATATTTTTAACACCTTTTATTATTCTTATATGTTATAATCTTTCTAAGGAGGATATAGTTTATGAATGATTCAGAGGTTATTACATATGTATCAAATAGGATAAGATATTATAGAGAAAAAAATAATCTTGCACAAAGGGAGCTTGCAAGAAGAGTTGGAATTACACAACAGACAATTGCAAGATATGAATGTGGAGAAAGAAAAATTGATGAAATAACTTTATTTAAAATTGCTAATTTTTTTAAGATTAGTATTAGTGATTTATTTCCGCCAACTAAATATAATAATAAAGTAAGTTTATCTAAAATACCGGTTTATAGCAATTTAAATACTAGTCTTTGGGATTCTAAAAAGAATATTATTCAGTATGTTGATATTTCAAGTGATATGGTTAAAAATGGTAAAATGTTTTTTGCTACAACTATAAATTCTAACGATATGTTTCCTTTATATAATCAAAATGATATCGTTATTTTTGAAAAATGTGATAAAAGAGGGATTGATAGTTCTATTGATAATAAAGAATGTCTTGTGAAAATATATAATAAGGTTATTTTAAGAAAGGTACTTGTAAATAATTTTGGTATTGTTCTTATACCTTATAATACTAGTCTTTATGATATTAAGATGTATTCTTTTGATAAAATTAAAAATATTAAGTTAAAAATTGTTGCAACTGCTGTTGAGAAAAGAAAAAAGTTAAATAGTTTTAATTAAATTATGTTATAATACTAATACATATTTTGAAGGAGATTAGTTTATGAAGAAAATAATCAAAGAAAAAGAAAAAGGAAATTTAATTGTAATTTCAGGTCCTTCTGGAGCTGGAAAAGGTACTATTGTTGAAAAGCTAAAAAAAATTAATAAAAATATATGGGTATCTATATCTTGTACATCAAGAGATCCAAGACCTGGAGACAAAGAAGGAGAAACTTATTTTTTCTTAACTAGAGATGAGTTTGAGAAAAAAATCAAAGAAGGAGATTTTCTTGAGTATGCAGAATATAGTGGCAATTATTATGGTACTCCTAAATCCAAAATTTTGGATAAAATAAATAATGGAATTGATGTTATTCTTGAGATTGAAATACAAGGTGCTTTAAAAGTTAAGGAGTTAGTTCCTGATGCAATCTTTATATTTATTCTTCCACCTACTATTTCAGAACTACGCAGACGTTTAGTTAATAGAGGTACTGAAAATAAAGATAAACTTTTAAAGAGATTTGAAAGAGCTTATCAAGAGATCAATGAAGTTACTAAATATAATTATGTTGTTATAAATGATGATGCAGATGATGCTACTAATAAAGTTAATTCTATATTAGTTTCAGAAAGATGTAGAGTTGATAGAATAGAAGATATTTATTTAGGTAACAAAGAGGAAGAGCTTCATGAACTTCTTGTTGATAAAGATTTAGTAAATGAAAATTTAAAGATTTAATATTGATTTTAGTTTTCAATATATTTATACTATATAAACGGAGATGAAAATAATTATGGAACAATATGTAAAATTAAGAACTATCGCTAAAACTTTGGAAGGTCTTCTTGGTAGGAGATTGAAGGATATTAAAAGTGAAATCGACAATTTTCAAGTAGGAATTACTGAAGATGATATCAAAAATTATTTAAATAGTAAATTTGAAGAAAATGATAATGATTTAAAGAAGAGTGTTGAAAATGGTTATGCAACTGATGATGAAAAAATAAAGGCTTTAAAATATAAATATAATCCTGAAACTCTTATATACTTTAAGGAATATATTTCACGTTTAAAATTAAAAACAAAAGCTCTTTTATATTTAATTGAAAAAATTAGTAAAGGAGAGATAGATGATATTCAGGCTGATTTAGCAGATCTTGATGTTACAATAGGAAATGGTATTTCAGATTCCGATATTAAAAGACTTATAATGCCTGTTATTTACAATATTCATGTATTAAGAGAAAAATCTAATAAAGCTAATCATTTATCTACATATCTTAATAATAAAATTTATTATAATGGCTATACCATTGGTAATGATGTAAAAGATTGTTATCCAGATAATAGTTTACAGATAAAGAGTTTTTATAATGATTTAGATGAAGGTAATGTGAAGCTTTCTTCTCATCAAATTGAAAGACTTGAAAATAGTGCTAAAGTTTTAGAAAAAAGATAGAATTATAAAATTCTATCTTTTTTCTAAAATCTTTCATATTATTTATATGTAGGTTTCCTTCATCGTCTTTCCAACCATACTCGATATTGTCCATAAACTTATATACATCTTCTATAGTTTTTATTTCGTCAATATTCATTATTTTTCCCTCTTATATGTTATTACTCATTAACATAGTATATTATCTCTTTATTATTTTTAATTGCATAGTTTATTTCCATTCTAGTATGCTTTCCAATATAGTTATCTACATTTACAACATAAATAGCATCTGACATATCTATTCTTTTTTGATGTTCTTTTTCTAGCATTTTGTGTTCATCATCTGTTCTTATTATGTTTTTATTTATACTATATACGGGTTGTAATACACAATATCCTTTTAACGCTAATTCGTTCGATACTTTTAATATTTTCTCTTTAAATTTCATACTTCCACAAACTGTTATTACTTTCATAGATATCTCCTTTATCTACCTTTTTTTAATATTCTTCCAACTTCTTCTTTATGTTTAGGAAGTAATCCCTCTTCTTCTGGATTATCTGAATAATAAAGTGGTGTTACTAAGTGATCTCTTACCTTATCAAGGTCTGATACTTGCCAGTGCATCATATTTTTAGCATCATCATCGTCTATTATGCAATAATGTTTAATTTCTGGATGTCTTGATAAATATAGAAGTATTTCATCTTCTTTCCACATTGGAAGGTATGATATACTATCTCTTTTTTTACGTACATTAGGAGTCCTACCTATGCATTCAATTCCATATTTTTTAAATAATTTTAATATGTCATTAACCCATGAGTCATCATATACTTCCATTGTATATTCATCGATTGAGTCTTTGTGCGATGACTCAATTACTACTTTGCAATCATATTCTTTACATATGTCTGCTAGTATTTTTATTTTTTGTTCAATGTGTTTCATATCTTTATAATCATAGTGAATTGTATCAAGTACTCCATCAAAGTCTAAAAATATAACATTCATAGCAATCACCTCTTTCAGATATTATAACATTAAATTTCATTTTTATATTAATTTTCAAATATACCTTTTTTATTATCTATTATAATTTATTGTTTTCTATAGCTTTATTATATCATGTCTCATTACCTAATTGTACATTTAGATATTAAGTACATAAGTTTTTACGAATAATTAGTATTGGTATAATATTATTCATTAATTATTTCAAAAGTATATTGCCACTCAATAACAATTTGTTAATTTTTTTTAGGAACACCTGATTGTTGGTTGATTGCCTTTTCTTCTTACGAAGTAAAGTGATGTATATGAGTAAAAAGATTTTTTAATTCTGATATTACTTGTAATAATCTTCCTTTTGATACTAAAGTATTGAAAGAAAAATCTCCTAACTCAATAGTGAATTAGGTGAAAACGTTTTTTTAATGGCAACACTCAACATGCGAATATCAAGTGTTCCTTTTATATTGTATGCAAATTTCTTTGATACAATCATATTAGCATAAAAAAAGAACTTTTTCAAGCTCTTTGATTTCATATGGTGCCTCTACTCGGATTCGAACCGAGATGCTTTCGCAAAGGATTTTGAGTCCTTCGTGTCTACCAATTTCACCATAGAGGCAAGGTATAATGAAATTATACCATATTTGTATATTTTTATACTAGGTTTTATTTTAAATTTATTCCTCTTTTTTTACAGAATGTTTTATAACTTGCTTCCTCTAAATTTGATTCAGGTATCTCTCCTAAATATTCTTCTGGATTTGTATTTTCAGTTTCTAGATATATTTTTTTAAATGAGTTTATTAATTCTTTTCCAAAGCCTAAATCCCTTAAATATTTCATATATTCCATATATTCAGGTATATTTATATAATCCATTCTTCCTTGTGATATCATATTTAAAATTATCATTATATAACAATATATATCTGTGTTTTTATCCTGACATGCTGTTCCATAAGGAGTATATTTGTATTTGTCTACCATTGTGAGTTCTGGGTTATATAAATAACGTCCTCCATGAAAATAATTTCCATCTAAATATACACTATCTAAATCTATAAATTTTATTTTTTCGTCATTTGTTACTAGTATATTATCTTCATGAAGATCTCCTATTGTTAAATTTATTATACCTTTTTTCTTAAGAGCATCTAATTTTTTTAGTGTCTTACCAATTTTCTTTAAATATCTTATTTTTTCACATGATGGGACATTTTTATCTTTTAAAGTTTCTGTTAATGTTCTGGCATTTTTAACATAAGGCATGGTAAAGCCTATTACTTCATTATTATTAACTGCTATATTATTAGGCACCACAAGTTCATTCATTGCTATTTCATCTTTTTTATCCGATAGTATACTGACATTTTTTAATTTTGCTGCCATACTTGCACCATTTTTTGTATCTAATTCTTTTAAAAGCAAGCTGCCATCACATTGATGCCATTTACCATGTTCTAGTATATTTCCCTTATCAAGAACATATATCTTTCCTTCTGTATTTTGTGCTGTGCCTATGTCTAGTAAGTTTAATGCGGCATATTGCTTTTTAGTAATCGTTACTGCATTCATAAACAACCCCCCATTTTTTCTTTTATCACGTATTCTTCCTAATGTCCGCATATTATATCAAATTTTTCCTTATTTGTCAATCAAGTATCGCCTTGAATCGTTCCATTGTAATATCACTATGTATCGGATATCTTGGTATTATATATTTGTTTGATGATCTTGTTGCATCTCTATTTCCTCCTGCAAAAGCTACCTTAAATCCTATATCTTTAATAGCACTAATTGCTTCATCATCGTAATGATAGAATGGATAACAGAATGCTTTTTTATCCTGTATTATGTCTACTGATTTTTGTAAATCCTCTTTTATTTCATTATAGTTTGCACATATAAGCTGCCCTTTTTTACATGTTCCATAATTATGCATATCATATGTATGTGATTCAATTTCAAGATATGGTGATCTATAGTTTTCTATATCCCACCACCCTGCAATTAAAAATAATGTTGCATGAAGTTTATATTTTTCTAGAAGTGGTATTAACTTATTTCCATTGTGTTTTCCTGTTCCCATAGCTCCATCATCTATTGTTATTAGTACTGATTTTTCTGGAACTTCTATTTCTCCATATATCCATTTAACAAATTCATCCATTGTTAATGCTTTATATCCACTTTCTTTAATATATGCTAGTTCTTCTTCAAATTTTTGTGTTGATAAGCATATTCCTTCATTACATACTTCTCCGCCTTCAGGATTATAAAAGAAATGATAGTTTAAAACAGGTACTCCTTTTTCTTTTTTTACTACCTTTACAGGTTCTTTTTCATGTATCTCTTCTCCATTTATCATTTTAATTATATTTTCTATACTTGAATAACTTTTTATACTATATGTATCAATACTATCTATTTTTGTATTTCTTGTTGATGTTTTATTATCTAAATTTAATTTCATATCATTTGTTGGAGTTTCTATATCTATTTCTAATTCTTCTTTTAATTTATCTATGTCTTCATTCTTATTATTTGTTTCTAATAATACTGCTTTTTCTTTTAAATTTATATTTTCTTTTATAAAGTTTATGTATTCATCGTTTGTTATAGTATAGTATCCATTTTCTTTTATCTTATTAACTATATCTTTAAAGAATGTTTTTGTAATTGTATTGTAATCTTGAGATTTTTCATCTATTTTATTAAACAAAAGTACACTTATATTATTTGATGTTTTTATATCAGTGTTTTTATGTTCTATTTCTTTTATACTCTTATTCTTTTTTACACTATATATTTTATTTAAATAATATACGTAATAATTATCATCATCCATATATTCTACTGGCATATTTATTTTTTCTTTTACTTTAAGAGCTATTTTATTATCCTTATATAAAGTTATTTTATCTGATGTTATATTTTTATTAAATGTTACATATTTATCATTTATTTTATCTTTTTTTATTTTATTTATCTTTTTTACATCTTTATAATATAGATAATAATTTTTATTCTTTACTTTTAGATATTCATTTTTATATGTTATTTTCTTTATTTTATTAAGTTCAAATTGAAAATTATAAGATTTTCCTATTACCTTTTTATTTTTATCATATATGTTTGCTTTTTTATTAGTTATTACATATTTATTGTAATGTTTTTTTATATCTTTTGTTTTTTCTTTTCTTTTATATGATATCAACAGAAAAAATACTAATATTAGTATTAGCATTAGGAAAGCAATAATAAACAATATCTTATTTTTAGATATTTCATTTTTTATTTTTTTCATTTCTCTATCCTTTTAGTTCATTCCTATTTACAATATATCTATACATTTTTGTTTCAGTTATTATCATAAACCATGAAACATTATCATATATAACTTCATAATAGAATATAGGTATTTTTAATTCTTCTTCCAAATCTATCATATCATCAAATGTTTTTATGTCAATTATTTCTAGATCTTTTATATTTGGCATATCTTTTACTTCTACTATTATTTCAGCATAGTTTTTCATAAGTCTTTTTATTTCATCTAGATATAGATTTTTCTTTGTTCTAAATACTAGTGAAAGTGTTAATAATGATAGTATAAATGTTATTAATAGAAGTATATACCCTATTATAAGCATCTTTGTATCTTTTGTATTTTTAATTGTATCTTCTAATACGTTATGCTTACTTTTATTATTTGCAGTTATTTTCATTGTATTACTAGTAAGTGGTATTGTAAGTTCAACTGTATCTGTTTTATCTAGTTTTTTTGTTATTCCATCTATTTTAGTTGTGTATGTTATATTCATTTTTACATCTAGATATGCATCTATTGCAAGTCGAAAGTTTCTTTTGAAATCATTTACTACATCATTATATTCTTTATAATTTATTTTTACGTTTTGATCTATATTAAATGATGTTGAATCTTTTTTTTCGTCTTCTACTTTGTTTATTAGTGTATATTTTTTTGTCCATATTTCACTTTTACCTTCATCTTTTTCGTATTCACCTTTTATTGTTGCTGTTACATCATAGTTATAGTTTATATCTGATTTTTGTGATCCATCATATAAGTATTTTAAATTTATATCAACATAGTCTATTAGTTCTGATGTATATTGTTTGTTCATTCCTAAATATTCTTCTTCATAGAAATCATTTGGAAGTAGGTATACCTTATAATCTATTTGTCCATTAGTATTATAGTAGTATTTTTTACCATTTACTTTTTTATTATATCCTTTATATATAAAAAAAAGAGAAAGCACTATTAAAACATCTAGAAAGATTATTATAACTATTCTAGCCCATGGTTTAAGATACATTGTCTTTCCATTTGCTTTCCTCATATTACTCCTATTTTATTTCTACTTTTGCATCTTCTTTTTTAAATAGTTCATATAGAAGTACTGATGGATATCCTATATATTTTATTCTAAATTCATATTTTCCAATTATTTGATCTGGACTTACTGGATCAAAATCTCTTGATATATTATTGTCACCTTTAAAATAGTATTTTACTTCTCCATCTTTATAAAATCTATCTATTACCCTATGAACTATAACTTGTCCCTCTTTATTGTATACTATTATCGTATTAGTTTTAATGTTTTCAGCTTCTTTTTCATTTAGTTTACTGTAAAGTACTGCATCCCCTCTATAGAATACTGGGTTCATACTGTTTGATAATATTGCAACTAATTTGTATTTAAAGACCCCTGCCATAAAAAGAACAAATATTATAATTACTATGAAAAATGGAATATATCCTATAAGACTTACTTTTTTTCTATTTACTGTTCTTTCATCTCTATATCCTGAAAATCTTTTCATTACAAGATATATTATTGTTGGTACTACTACTCCTTTTATTCCTAATAAGAACCAATCATGTGATGGTATTAAAGGTGATAATATTGTATATAATGCAATTGGTATTCTATATACAAGCACTAATTTATATGATCCTTTTCTTGATAAATATGAATAAAGTATGTTTCCAAATATGATTGGTATTATTGTACTTGATATATATTTGAAGCTTGATTCAAGTGATGATAAGTTGTTATAGAATGTTGTATAATCTATTTCTAATAATATATAAAACATTGTTATTATAACTATATATAATTTATTTTTTTCTTCATTTATTAATTCACTTCTTGTATACTCAATGAAAAATAAAATTAATACATACTGAAAAATGTTTTTTATTAATGAGTAAGGTTCATACGAATATATGTTCTTTGTATATCCAAATATTAATCCTGATAAGAAGTTAAATATCAAATATAAAAGTGTAACTATAAATAGTGTTTTTGAATTTTCTTTTACTCTACTAAATCTACCATGATTATTACCACTTTTTCTATAAAGTATTATTGTTAATATTATGAAGAATGATGGATTTATTATTAAACTAAATATATTGTTATTTATTATTTTTGAAAATAGCATTATGAATATTATATATATTATCATTAATAGATGTATATAATTAAAACTTAATTTTCTCATGTTCTACCTCTATTTTATTTTAATCGATGATATTTTAGGCTTTGTGTAATCTTTTGCATTATATCCATCTGGTACTGTAAATGATCCAGTAAATTCAATATAAGATCCTGATGCAATTGAAAGGTTCTCATTTTCAGACGTTAGCAGTGTTCCATCTTCACTTTCTTTAAAGTTTGCATATGCATTATTCCAGTATGTCCATTTTGTCTTTTTAGGTACATCTATTCTAAATGATATGAATTTTATTGGATCAGTACTTTTATTTGTTATTATCATTTTATACTGTACATCTTTGTCACTATGATATGGACTTGTAAATGCTATATCGATTTTACTTTTTGTGCTTTCAGTAACTGTAATTTCTGTTGTTCCCTTTATATTTCCTACACTTGCTGATATTATTGCAGTACCAACTCCTATTCCTGTTACTTTTCCATTTATGACTTTTGCAACAGATGGATTGCTACTTTTCCATATTATATCTCCTACTGCATTTTCTGGATTCTTGGTTGCTATTAATGTTATTACGTCATCTATATTCATTTCATAAGATGATGGTGTAAGGCTAATGCTTTCTAGTTTTATTTCTTCATTTGAAACTGTTACAGTAGCTTCTGCTTTTAAGTCTTTATACGATGCCGTTATTGTTGCTTCGCCTGCTCCTACTCCTATTATTTTATTGCTATTTATTTTTACTATGTTTTCATCACTTGATTTAAATGATATTGCTTTTGTTGAGTTTGATGGTGTTTTTAAAAGATTAAATTCTTTTTCTTCTCCTATTTTTAATGTATAGTTGCTCTCTGAAAATTTTATGGATGTTAAATCTTCTTCTTCACTTGATCCATATATTGTACATCCATTTATTTTTATACTTTTTATTTTTATTGGATTTTCTACTGATGTTATTTGCATGTAAACATTAAAACTTTTTCCTGGATCTATTCCACCTTGTGTTTGTTTTAATGTTGATATACCGTTATCTTCTGTTACATCAGAGTTGTAAGAGATAATTTTCATATCTGCCGGTCCACTTATTACTGCCTCCCAA
>ONSL01000008.1 GCA_900320505.1 uncultured Eubacteriales bacterium | reverse complement strand
ACATCAATTGAATAAGTTATATAATTACAAACAAAAACGAGAATATTTTCCCGTTAATGTTTAAAAATTTTTGAGACATTTTCCTAAATTATTGACACAGTTTTCTCTTATTTTAAGCCATTTTTAACATTTTTATCTCTTATTTTTCTTAATACTTTAGTAAATTCTACTCTACTAGGATCTTTTTCTAAATGAGCATCCTTTAAAAAATTAATAAATTTATCATTTTCATTCTGTTTATCTACAAAATCACCAAAAATAACATTTAATAATTTTTCTTCTTCACTTATATGTTCTTCCTTAAACTTCCAGTTTGAAATGCGATATGCTCTATATAAATCATCAAGACTATATGTAGATGCTAAACCATTATAATACTCTTTCTTTCTGACATTGTTAAATATCTTTACAAGTTTTTCTCCACTTATTTCTCTATCAAATTTAGAAATTGAATCTTTTAAATTAGATAGAAATTTTTCAGTATCAAAATTACCAGTATTTGACATTATATCACTAAACTCATCATCTGATACTATATCTTTACCAGTTAATCCTAGTATGTAATTACTAGAACTTAAATATTCAAGTATCTTTCTTAAATTACCATCTTCAAGACTTTTTTTCATATTATCATATAACTTATAAGAAGCATCATTAAGGTTTTTATCTTTTAAAGTCGAGCAGCAACTATCCATAAACTTTTTCGTTCTTGCAAAAAAATTATAACGATACTGATATGCCTTATCATCTTCTCCTCTTTTACTATCCCAAGTTACATCAAAATAATAAACACCATCAATTTTATATTTAGGATCATCTACATAAATAACATTTCTAGCATGTCCCACATTTTCATTATTAATATCTTTTAGTTCTACAATTCTACCATTGATATCTAAATATTTTATTAAAGCTTGAAATATATTTGCATACCCTAAACATACAATATCATCACCAAAAAGTACATCAGATAAATCTCTAGATTTAGAAAGTGAATCATCTTTACCTTCTTGCTTATAAACTTTATTTTTTAATAAATTATATATAAACATAATATTTTCCATAGGAGACATATTCATACTTTTAATTTTATCGGACTTATCTTTTATTTTCTTAATTGTTTCATAACATTTTTGCAAGCTAATATATTCTGAATTCCCAATTAATCTTACATATATCTTATCTTTTATATCTTTATACTTATCTAAAAGATCTACTACTTTATCATAATCAGTTATATTAAGTACATCGCTTAATACTATTTTTTTACTTAATACTTCTTTATTATTTTTTATAAATTCATAATCAGATAATCTATTAAAACTTAATGATATATATTCAGACATATCAAAAATATTATCAAAATTTTCAAGTGCAAATTTGATTTTCTTCTTCATTTCTCTTTCATATTCATCATCATCAAGCAATGAATCCTCAAACCTATGAACATACTCTAAAAAAGCAGCTTTATCTTTAATATCATCCTTAAAACTATTTACATCTTCAATATTTACAAATAGACCTAATCCATCTTCAAATGATATATCAAATTTAGTATCATCTTCTTCTTGATTATCTAACACTAATATTTCAACTTTCATACAACTCTCCTTTAACGACATATTATACCATCTTTATAACCTGTATTCAAATTCTGGAAGAATTTTTTTATTCATACATAAATTTTTAGACTTTATATCAACTACATCTCCAATATTTAAATTATTAAAATCATCTCTATTTCCAATAGTATAAATATAACTATTAGATTCAAAAATACATTTATTACCATTAATCGAAGTTAAAACAAGTGGTCCAGTATAATTTATGTTTTCTTTAAAAATTTTCATATTATTAGCAAGTGTTTTTTTCTAGCATTTAAATAAAGTTTACTTTGCCTATTACATCCAAGATTTGCAATACTACAATACTTTATCATTTTGAGATAACCTTCTCCCCATTCCTATCAAAAGCAAGCAAAAACTTTCTTATAGAATTTTTACTATCATTTGAACTAAAAGCATATTTAGATGCAACATCAAAGAAACTAAAAGGGATAATTCCATTAATATTTGAAACTAAGCCATCTACGTCATCATTAATTTTTAAAAAATGATTTAAAGCATCTTGATAATCATAAAAATCTTTTATAGGAGAATTCTCATATAAAAATCCATCTTTACATAAACATCCAATACCATTTTTATTAATATTATATATAGTACCTTTACCATCAACACTTTCTTTACAAATAAAATTTAAAAGATGATACCTACCATTTCTATCCTTAAAAATATAATTATCATTAAAACTATTATTATTTGAAATAGTTTTATCATAATATAATAAATCCATATATTCATCACATACATCATCATTATATTTTACACTGATAGAATTATTATTAATAGAAATATCAGTCCATGTATTAGACTCATTTATAAAACATTTTATATCAGAGTATCCTATCCCAGAAGTTAACGTATAACCCTCTAAAAGATCAATACTTCTTTTTCCATCATCATCGTAAAAATTATTATAAGCATAAACACTAACACTATTCTGATTATCTTTATGAGTATCAGAAATAATAAAATAAATATCCCCTTCTGCTTTTAAAAACCAAATATTATCTCTATCTAAATACATATTAGAACAAGAAATAATACTACCATCATTTAAATTATTTAAAGTTAAAAGAAGACTATTATTATTACGATATCTACTATTAACATCAAAATAACAATCAAATTCTTCAAGAACATCATTTATTAAATCAAGTTTATCTTCAATATCAATATTCATAACAAATCCCCCAAATAAATATAAAGCTTATTATATAACACAAAAAGAAAAAAAGAAATAGTTCTAATCTATTTCCTTAAATCTATCAACATCTGCATCTTTTGTAAAAGCAAATGCAAGTAAACTATCTTTGCAAAGCAATTTACAGTTTTCTTCAGTAGTATGAAAGAAATTAAATTTTGCAATAATCTTTTGTCTAGGACTGAAAAAATACTTAAACACTTTTATATCTTGTGGTTTAAAAAGATGACTATGCTTCTTTATATAACTGCAATAAAAGAACTTACAAGCAAGTGATTTAGTAATGCATCCATTTTCTCCTAAATACTTACAAGAACCGCAACATCCATTTACCTTTACTCTTTCAAATCCCATTCTTTGACAAACACAAGTATTATCTTTAAACTGACATACATTCTTTAAAGTATAATGATTATCAATATAATCACAAACACTATTATACATTGCATAAACTCTATCTTTTTTATTCTTTATATTAAATATTCTTTCTACTTCTTTTAAATCTTCTTTAAAAATATCATTAATATTATTAGAAATAGAAAGATTCATATGATGATTATTCTTAAAAATAATATACTTTCTTAAATTCTTATAAAAATTATCAATATCTTCTTTATTATTAATACAAATATTTAACTCTTTAGATTTCATTTTCTACTAAATCATAAACCTCAATTATGTCTCCCTCTTTATAATCATTACATGCATCAAGAGTAAGACCACAATCCATATCTTTTTTAACCTCTTTAACAGAATCCTTTTCATGTTGAAGACTCTTTATCTTACCATTGTAAACAACAACATTATCTCTTATTATCTTTGCATTGCTATTATTCTTAACAACACCTTCTTTAACATGACAACCTGCAATTAATCCAACTTTAGAGAATTTAAATATCTTTCTAACCTCAAGCTTACCAGTTAACTTTTCACTATAAGTTTTATCAAGCATACCTTTCATAGCATGTTCAACAGCTTCAACTAATTTATAGATAATATCATATGTTTTAATTTGAACACCATGCTCTTTAGCAAAAGCCTCAACTGCACTAGATGCTCTAACATTAAATCCAATTACAATAGCATTAGATGCTTCAGCAAGAACAATGTCACTTTCAGTAATTGCACCAACACCTGCTCTTATTATTGAAAGTTTTACACCTTCAACATTAATCTTTAAAAGAGAATTACGACAAGCTTCAGCACTACCATTAACATCAGCCTTTAAAACAATATTTATTTCTTTTAAACCTTCTTTTATATTTCCAAATAAATCTTCAAGTGTAAGACTCTTTTTAGTATTTACATTCTTTTTAGCACGTAATTCACGTTCTTCAGCAATTTCTTTAGCTTGCTTTTCAGTTTCAAAAGCCATAAACTTATCACCTGCTGATGGAAGACTAGAAAGACCAGTAACCTCAACTGGTGTTGAAGGTGGAGCTTCAACTATATTTTCTCCTAAATCATTCTTTAAAGTTCTAACTTTTCCATATTTAGTACCAACAACAATTGGATCACCTAAACGTAAAGTACCATTTTGAATTATTAAACTTGCAATACTTCCAACATGTTTGTCCTGACGAGACTCTAAAACAACACCTGTTGCATAACGTTTTGGATTTGCTTTATATTCTTTCATTTCAGCAACAAGTAAAATACTATCAAGAAGGTCATTAACACCTTCTCCAGTATGAGCAGAAATCTTATTAACTATTGTATTTCCACCCCACTCTTCTGGAGTAAGATCATGAGCAGCAAGTTGTTCCATTACTTTATCTACATTAGCCTCTGGTTTATCGATTTTATTAATTGCAACAATAATTGGAACATTTGCAGCTTTAGCATGATCGATAGCTTCTTCAGTTTGAGGCATAACACCATCATCTGCAGCAACAATTATTATAACTATATCAGTAACAGCAGCACCACGAGCTCTCATTTCTGTAAAAGCTTCATGCCCCGGAGTATCTATAAATGTTATCTTCTTACCATTATAACTAGCAGTATATGCACCAATTGCTTGAGTAATGCCTCCTGCTTCCTTTTCAGCAACACTAGACTTCCTAATATAATCAAGAAGTGTAGTCTTTCCATGATCAACATGTCCCATAATTGTAACAATTGGAGGACGTTCAACTAAATCTTTTGAATCATCTTCAATTTCATAGTTCTCAAAATTAGAAATATCTTGTGTTTCTTCTTTCTTAAGAACTTTATTGTAATCAGTTGCAATAACTTCAGCAGTATCAAAATCAACTGAATCATTTTTAGAAGCCATTACACCAAGTGCAATTAACTTTTTAATAACATTAACTGTAGAATCTTGTAAACTATTTGCAAGCTCTTCAACAGTCATACCATCTTTATATAAAACAACATTGTCATCAAGCTTATTCTCATTGCTAATCAAATTATCACGATGCTTATAAATCTTTTTACGTTGAGCTCTAAAATTACTATTTCTAGCTTCTTTCTCTCTCTTAGTTCTAGACTTAACCTTTTCAAAACTAGTATTACTATCTAAATCAATATGAGTACTTTCAGCAAGATCAAGAGCCTTATCTTCAATCTCTTCTTCTAAAGACTCTTCTTCACTTTCATCATTTTCCTCATCACTAGTACTTAAAAGATTATCAAGAAGAGTAATTTCAGTATCACTTAACATATAATCATCACTATCGTATTTAATAGATAATTTATCACATAGTTTTTTAACCTCATCAATGCTTATATTTACATCATTTGCATAATCAAGTAAACTCATCATATTATGACCTCCTATCCATTTATAATTTTTTCTATATCATCATACACACTTTCTGGAATATCTATTCCAAACTTCTTATCAAGAATCTTATTTTTTTTAGCTTTTTCAAGAACATCTAAATTCTTCTTAATATATGCGCCTCTACCATTTTTTTTACCAGATTCATCTACAAAAACTTCTCCTTCTTTTGTAACAACTATTCTTAAAAGTTCTTGTTTAGGTAAAACTTCATGAGTAACTATACAAGTTCTCATTGGAATTTTTTTTGCTTTCATATTTTATTCCTCTGTTCTAATATTTATACCACTCTTTTTAATATCATCAGTTGATTTTATATCAATCTTATATTTAGTAAGACGACTAGCAAGTCTTGCATTAAGTCCGCCTTTTCCTATAGCAAGTGGAAAATTATCTTTATCTGCAATTACCTCTGCTTCTTTCTTTTTAGCATCAGTTATAATAACAGTTAAATCTTTTGCAGGTTGTAAAGCATTTGCAATAAATACACTAGGATCTTTATCATATTTTACAATATCGATTTTTTCACCATTTAATTCATTAATAATATTTGCAATTCTAGATCCTCTCTCACCAATACAAGCACCAACTGGATCAATATTATAGTTTTCAGAATAAACAGCAACCTTGCTTCTGACTCCAGCATCACGAGCAACACTATAAAGAAGAACAGAACCATCTTCAAGTTCAGGAATTTCGCTTTCAAATAGACGTTTTACAAAACCGTAATGTCTTCTTGAAAGAAGAATAAGTAAACTCTTACCATTGTTATCAACTTTAGAAACATAAACCTTTATACTTTTACCCATTTCAATCTTTTCACCAGGAATAATTTCTTTTTTAGGTAAAATACCATTAGTTCTTCCTAAATCGATATAATAGTTGTTCTCATCTTCAAGAGAAACAGTACCAACAAGCATTTCTCCTTCTTTATCTCCGAATTCATCCATTATACTATTTCTTTCAGCTTCTCTAATCTTTTGAATTACAACTTGTTTAGCAGTTGAAGCTGCAACTCTACCAAAATCATGAGGAGTAACTTCTGTATCAATTGTATCTCCTATTTCTAACTTCTTATCAATCTTTTTAGCATCAGAAAGTTTAATATCAGTAACTGGATTAAAGAAAGACATTTCTTTCTCTTCTTCCTTTTCCTCTTCAACAGTCTTATCAGCATCAATATCATCATTTTTACTATATGATTCGAAAAGCTTATCTTCATATTCATCACGAGTCATCTTATCATCTGGAACAACTGTTAAATAAGAATAAACCTTTATCTCTCCACTATCTCTATTAATTATAACTTTTACATTAGCTTTAGTATTAAAGTTCTTCTTATAAGCACTTTGAAGAGCAAGCTCCATTGCACTATATACAACTTCAGGATCAATTCCCTTTTCCTTTGTAATATTATTAACTGCATTTAAAAATTCTTCAGCATGATTAACATTTTCGTCTTTTTTTCTTTTTGCCATCTTAATTATCTCCTTTTTCTTTAGAATGAACATCAAGTACATAGTTATCCATTGGTATATTAATAGAATCAATTACATCATTTATTATTTTAGAAGCTTCAGTAATTCTATCAATATCAATTACACTATCACTATCAACTTCAATATTTAAATTCTTAACACCTTCAACAACTTCAGTATAAACTCTTGAAACATGTAAACCTAAATCTTTAATTGAAGGATCAACCTTTTTAATTATCTCTTCTTCCATACACACCTCTCAAACATAAAGAGTGGGATTTCTTTCCCACTCCTTTCTGTCTAGTATTATAACATATTTTTTCAATATTGCAAAATATATATACTATTTTTATTTAATATTAGCTTTAAAACTATCATTACCATAAAGCATCTTGCTAGCAATACTAGTTGATGCATCTAAAAACCAGCACATATCAACAATATCTTTCTTTCCCATTTCTCTATCAAAATTTAAAGCTTTAGATCTTGCAGCAACACGAGAAATATTATAAGTAATATCATCATTTGAATACTTAAAAGATAACTTTTCTCCACTATCATCAAGACTATGCTTAATAGATATCTTTACATCTTCATCATAATCATAATTTAAGCAATACGAAAACTTTCCATCAGTTGATAAAGAATACTCTATAGAATTATCTGTTCCATTTTCTTTAACACTTATTACACTATCATTCTTGTTAAATTTTGTCATCTTAACATCAAACTTACTACTGTCAAAATTTGAACTAGTAAGAGGACTTAAAACCTCATCAAATTTATCTAATTTTTTTCTTAAAACAGGATCAATAAATTCTGTTTTCTCATATTCGTTATTCATATAAAATCCTCCCATTAACCTATATTTCTAACTTTTCTATTAAGCTTTTCTTCTTTTAAAGAAATATTATTACGAATAGACTCTACATCATCATTAAGCTTACTTATGAAATTTGAATCTATGTGTATAGAATTATTTAAACATAATCTATTATAATTTCTAGATTTAACATTACGATTTTCATCTTCAAAACTGAAATAATTTGAAGCTACCTTCCCAGTATCAAGATTTATATTGAAAAGTGAAACATCAAAATTATATAAATCAACATTTTTAGAAATATTAACTTTTCTAATAGATATTATATTATCTGGTTTAATAGATATATACATAGAACCATTTTTAAGCTTTGAATCAAGTACTATAGATCCTTTAGATGATTGATATTCAGAACTATCTTCTCTTAAAACAGCAAATTTACAATTTGAATATATATCTTCTATATCATCCATCATTTCATCTCTTAAAGAAAAACTATTTATGCTTACAAAGAACATAATATCTTCTATAAAATCTCCAGATATATCTCTAATGTAGTTCTCATTATCCTTTCTTTTTTTAGCATTCATTGCATTAATATATACTTTACTATCCATAAAATCTCCCCTCACAAATAGCAGCTAATATTATAACACAACAATTAAAAAAGTAAAGCTTACTTAATATATTTGTAATTATTACCAACATAGTTATTAACTATGTATCTGCTAAAATTAAAAGGATTATTTAAATACTTATCAGATGAATTTCTATATTTTTCTGGAACATAAATAGCACTCATTGTACTATTCTTTATATTTAAAGCACCCTGATTATCTGTATTAAAATAATCTTTTAAGTATTTATCATCAAGTATATGAATACCATGATCACCTTGAACAACTATTATAGAATCTCCATCATTATCTTTAATATAATTTAAAATTGAAATAAGCGCTTTAGTAGAATAAATATAATTGTCTACATAATAATCTAAATCATAATATTTATCATCACTAACATATTTACCATTTTTATCATAAAGAATTGGTAAATGATCAATCTCATAATCAACAAATACAAACTTATTATTTTTATCTTTAAAACTATCGTTAAGACCTTTAAATATTTTCTTAACAATTTTAGCTTTATAAACACCATCATTTGGAATACTTACATCATTATAATTAACATTCTTATAATTAAGAATATTAACATTCTTTACAATATCTTGAATAGAAGTTCTATCAAATAAACTATTTAGATGATTAATGTCAGTCTCTTTTGAAACTAAATTATAAGAATTATCCCCCTTCTTAATTAACTTAAAATTATCACCATTTCTATTATCATTATTTTGTTTCTTTGTACCTTTATAATAATCATAATAATAATCAGTATAAAAAGAAGTATATTGATTAAATCCTGCAATAACATAAGTTGTATAGCCTTTATAATCTAATGCCTTAAACATTTCATTATTAAGTCTTCTATCTTTTAATTCATCATAATTAACAATTTTTTTAATACTATCACTACCAGTTAAATATCTCTTATCAAGATTATCTAAATAATTTTTAAAAAAGTTATCATAATAAATTGGATTAAAAAGTGCAACCAAAGCAGTGTTTGTATGATGATTAAGACTCATTCTAACATTACTATTAACATAATAATTATTGTTATTTAAATACTCTTTTAACTCCTCATTATCATAATTAAAATACTTTTTCATATCATCAAGACTCATCATTCCATCACAGTGAATCCAGTATATATTAGGACTAGATTTAGTTTTGTCAACTTTAGGATTAAATTTATATTTATAACTTACAGTATTGTTAATAGAATGAATATACTTTGAAATAGAACTATTAAGAGTACCAATCGAAAAGATAATAATAAAACACATACTAAATAAAATAATATAACTTAAATTAAAATTAACAAACTTCTTAAAAATAAATATAAGGATTAAAAAAATAATAACTATAAAATAAAACTTAATATTACATATAAGTAAAATAGCCATAATAGTAAGAACAACATATTCTTTCTGCTTATTCTTTAAAATAAAACTTAAAACTAATTTAAATACCAAAAGAATACATGTAAACACTATACAAAAAAGAAAAGCATCTTTAAAAAGTATTTCATTCATAACAGACATTTTATAATTGAATGAATACAAATTAAGCATATAAAGTAAAGAAATTAAGCAAGGAAATAAAGTAAGAATAAAATTACTCTTAACAACTTTATTTAAAAAATTATTCATAAATGCTCTCCATTAAATAAATTACTCTAAAGCTATCTTTTACTTTTTCTTTCTTTACAATTTTATAATACTTTTCAAATGACTTTTCAAACTCTTCTTCATTATAATTGGGAAAAATATCTTCTCTAGTTGATAATAGTCTTTTAACTTTAGAATCGTTCTTTGGTACAAACTCAATAATTAAATATTTAGAAAGTTTAGAAAAAGATAACGCAATCATAGAAAATGACGTGTTATTTGAAATTGATAAATGATGAATTAGAGCAAGAGCCATGATACATCCTGCACCACCTCTTTCATTAATACTCTTTCTTTCTTTTAAATCAAAACCAATAGATGGTGATGGATTAAAAAGGTCAAGAACAAGAGGCAAAATATTATTATTGCCATTTTTATTATTTAAATAATTTCTATTAACAGCATTTACATCAATATCAAATGCAATAACATTAGAATACTTTGAAGCAATTATAGAATACTTTCCGTCATTAGCACCCAAGTCCCATATAATGTCATTTTTATTTAAATTGATATATTTTAAAAATTTATCAACTATACTACTCTTACTTTTAAAAGCTTCACTATCATAATTAGTATTATTATAATAATTATCCCATTCAGTAATAGTATCTTTTATCTTTAAATTAGAAATACCATTTTTCATCATAAAAATCATATTTAATAAACTATTCTTTTTAATATAAACTTTCCTAACATCAGTATTATTATCATTTTTAATAATAGTTTTATTATGAAGTTTTATATGTTGATATGCAAAGAATCCTCCCCTATGTCCAAGAATATTTGAACAAACATCAAGAGGAATACCATCAATATAATTTCTCATTAAAGAATTTAAATGAATATCAACACTACTCATAAGAACTATAGGACAAATAAAATGCCTAACAAACTGACCATAAGCTCCCCAAGGATCTCCATCTTTATAAAAGATAAAAGAAAGAATATCAATAAAAATGGGTTTTCCATCTAAAAACTGAACATTATAAGAAGTAGCATCTTTTAAAGTCATACCATACTTTAAAGCAATCTCCTCTATTGAAAGTGTAAGAATAGCAGCATCCTTATATTCATCAAAAGACCACTCGTATGGATAAGAAATAAAAGGAATAGTATCAACTTCCAAATCAATATAATTAGAAGTTCTATTAACTTCTTTTAAGCCAACAATGTATCCATTATTCTTAAGTTCATCATATAATCCACTTTTAATAAAATAATCATACTCTTTAAAATAAACTTTATTAACTCTTCTATATACTTTTTGATTATCATAATAAACATAACCGGAAGGATCTCTAAAAGAAGATAATTCTCTATTTATCTTTTTTGTCATGTTTTTTACCTAACCCTTTAAAAAACTTTGATATCTTACTTTTAAAAGCAACAAAGAAAACACCTACACTAGCAAGTGCTGCAATAAGCATTTGTATAATCATACTTCCAGTACCTGGATCAAAATACATACTATCACACCCTAACAGAAAATATTATAGCATTTTTTTACACAAAAAAATACCACATTTACGTAGTATTTTAATATTAATTAACTTATCTATGAGCAGCTTCGTTCCAGCATGAACGCCAATCAACTTTAGCTCCATTTTGGACATCTTTATCACTACTTTGAGCAATTATGTTCATAACAAGTGTAACGATAGTTACCATAAAGAATATAACAGCAGCATAAGCAATTCTCTTTACAAGTCTACCTGTAGCAGCTTTAATTTCCTTATCATCACTTGAAATAACAGCTTTACCTAAATCAACAGTACCTAAAACTACTAATAAAATTGGGATACCAATTTGAATAATAGGAATAATAGCCTTTCTAACTATTGATAGAAATGGCATAATTGCTTCACAAGCATCATATCCAATTAAAAGTAAATTATTCATACAAAATCTCTCCTTCACCTAACAATAATATTACATAATTTATTGTAATTTGTCAATGCACTTGACATTAATTCCTAAATAAACTAAAGAAACCACCAGTCTTTTCTTCTCCACCAAACATACCAAGTCTAGTTAAGAAATTGACTATATCATCACTTTTTCTTCTATCATTAACCGGAGGCATATTGAAAAATACATGAGCTTTTGTTTCATATTCAAATTCACTAACCTCTTTTGAAGATAGCATACTCTTATTTAAAACAATAGTAGAACCAGTTAAATGATCAAAAATCTCCCTATCCGCTCTCATTAGTTTATTAAGCATTATACTACTAGGTTCAATTAAATATATAACTCTATCACACATAGAAACATCTTCCATATCGTTTAAATCAACAAGTATAAAAGATGCACCTGCAATCTTATTAATTGTACTAGTAAGACCTACTTTATTAGTAGAAATAGTATTTTTAACATTAAAATATTCTAAATCATGTCTACTTACTTCAATGGCATAAACACTTTCTCCATAATGTCTCTCAAGCTCTTTCTTAATCATATAAATAAGAGTTGTGGAGCCAGCATGATCGGTAATATTCTTAAAACCAATTATTTTACCACTAGTACCAGCAGCACCATTAATAGGACCACTACCACCACCAAAAGAAGACTCACCACTATCATCCTGCATATTATACACATAACTAACATCATTTTCAGTATTAGTATGATCTACTAAATATTTAACTCCTTCAATATTATTAGTAAAATTATAAATACCAATAGATATAATTCTAAGTAAAAAACTTTTACTAGAACATTCTGGAGTATTAGGTAATAAAAGTATAATTTTATTAGCATCGATTTCCATAACAAGTCTTTGTAAATTACTTATATTCATAGAATCTTTGATAGCAGTAAAATCAATAATCATCTTATTAAAATAAAAGTTTCTAAAAGCAGTAAGGAGTTCATCTACAGAAAAAACTCCATCCATACTCTTGATAACTTCAATACCTAACTTTTCGAGATCTTCTTTTCTTTCATTTGCAATTATTACATTCATACTATCACCTATTAATTATATAAATTTACTGTTTTAGTTGCACCAGTAACTCTAAAAAATCTTATATTTGGAAAGAATAAAGTATTGAATATTGGAATTTGAATACTAACAAATGTCTGAACTTCAACATAAGAACTAGTATATTCATCTATTGCATGTTTACCACCATTATCATATGATTTTTTTACGTCACTATTTCCACCAACAACATCAACTACCTTATAACACCATCCTGCATTTTTACAATCATATCCTTCATGTTCAGCTGCCTGAACGAAAGACTTATCTGCAGCATAACCGATTGATCTAGCATAATCACGAAGTTCAGTTGTGACATTATCATTATTAACATCATTATTATATTTTTCAATAACTGATATAGCTCTGTTTTTCATTTGAAAAGCCTTATTATAACTAATTGTAAATGACATAAAGCCACTAACGACTAAAATGAACAAAACAATAACAATGTAGGCATAATAGCCGCCTAATGCTTCACGCATAACAATACCTCCTAATCAAAAACTGGTATATCAGTGGTTGTACCTTTCATCCAAAAGAACTGATTTGAGAAAAGTTGATTAATAAATGGTAAATGTGAATTAACAAAAACAACTACATTAACATGAAATTCTTCTTCTCCTCTTTCATTCTCTTGAGGAGTAGACTTTGAATAACACCATCCTTGATCTCTTACACATGTATAAGTATCACCACGAAACTGTTTATTATCAAGATTATCCATTGCAGTACGACTAGCAACATATCCAACAGATTTGATATAATCGTTAATATGAGAATACATGCCGTCTTTTTTACCATTTTCTTCCATATTACCCTCATACTTTTCAATATAAGTAATAATATGATCTTTGACACGGTATGCTCTAGTATAATTAAGTGCAAGTGCAATTAGTGCAGTAACCATTATAATAAAGAATATAAGAATTGTTAAGTTAAAATAACCACCTAATGCATCTCTCATAAATTAATTACCTCACGTATTTTATGGAACTTTTCTAACACTACTAGAATTGTTTACAGTTTTCCATTGACTATTAATACTCTTTTGAATTCTAGGCCAAATAACCATTGTAAAAAATGCAGCAATTGCAGCAATTGCAATAATTGTAACAACTGTTAGGTTTAACTCTCCTGAAGCCTCTTTCATATATATCAAATTCTCCTTTCATATCATCAACACTATTTTATCACAAAATATATTTCAAATTCAATAGATATACATTTTTAATTTATTAACATGTAAACATTAGTTAATTCTTTTATATAAATAACTCATAGTATATTTATTGTATTCAATTCTTTCTTTTTCAGTATATACCTTTTTATATTTTTTATTCTTATTAGTATTCAAATAATTATAATAAAGTCTTTCATCATCAGATACAATTATATAATCAAAATTATATTTATTTAAAAATTTTTCAATATCAGAATCATAATAATCAAGCATATAATATTCTTTAAATATATCTTCTTTCTTATTATTGCTTTTTAAAAAAGCTTCTGCCCTAGGATCTATATATACACTAAGTCCTTTAAATTCAGCATATGATCCATTATCATAATTTGTATAAACTCTAAACTTTTTATTTTCTTTTTTTTGCTCTTTAGATAAATAATTAGCAATTTTTTTTATAGAATTATTATTTGCAACTTTATTATTATATCCCATAATAAATGAAAGAATAGTAATTAGAATTAAAAAGCCAAATGCTATAAAATAATTTTTCTTAAATTCTTTAGTAATTGTAAACTCCTCATCTTTTGCAAAATAATCACTTAAATAATCAGCAAGTGGAAAAAAAGATGAAATAACAAAATAAGAAAAACTTTTTACATTAAGTAATGTCATAAAAATAGTACCTAATGTTAAAAAGAAATATCTAGCCTTAATTTGCTTATCCTTAAAATGAAAATAAATAAATAAAACACTAAAAATTACGAAATAGACAAAAAATCCTATTTTATCAGTAATAACTGGTGCTTTCATCTCATTAACAACAAGGTTTATAAACTTATTACCATAAGATCTAAAAATATAAGTTATCATATCAAGTCCATAAGGATTAATAAATCCAGAAATTAACATAGCAATTAAAGATAAAACAAGTGGTGTTCTTTTTCTTTTCTTGCCCCTAATACCAAATATATTAAAACTAAAAGTATCTATAAAATATGGAATCATAAAAATAAATAAAAGGGAAAAACTAGAAGCATGAAAATTTATAAGAAGAATAGAAAGTATCGGTAAGAAAAACAAATATTTTATATTATCAGTTCTAAAATACTTCTCAAGTATGATAAATTCTAAAAGAATAATAATATAGTCAAACATTTGTGGTCTTGTTCTTACATGCAAAAAAGATAGAAGAACACATATAATTATAGAAAATAAGGTTGAAGCACTCCTTTTGTTCGACACAATATAACAAAGTTTATATGAAATATAGAATATAAATGCATAAAGAAAAGTTAAAAAAAACATCATTCCAATTCTTCCAAAATAATGATAAATTAAATAAAACAAAACACATGTAAGCCACTGCTGTGGAACATAAGTGAAATCACTATGAATAGTAAAAATTAAATTATGAGGAAAGCCATTATTAATTATGTATTTTCCAACAGAAAAAAGTGTATAAAAATCATTAGCAAAACATAACCTATTAACAAAAAGTACTAAAAAAGGTATAACAAAAAAAAGAAAATAAATATACTTAGGCTGGGGTTTAGTAAATATATTTTTGATATTATAAAATGCTTTTTTCATACTAAAATCACCTACTAAATATATTTTACATTAAAACAAAAGCAAAATAAATATATTATCTATAATCAATATCAAAATTATGAATAGCAATATATTTTTTTATTTTATTATCAATCTTCTTGCAAAAATTACTATCATAAATATATTTAAAAAGATATCTTCTAATTAAATCTATAAATATACAATAAACAAAAATAATGATAGTAATTAAAAATACATAAAAAATAAAATTAAAAGATTCAATTACACCATTATCTATTAAAAGCCATTTATAAAGATATTTTTCCATTAAACTATTATCAGTAATCAAATATACTGCAAAAACTGATTTTGAAATAAAATTTACAAATTTACTTGTCAAATTTATACATTTAAAAAATAAGAAGAAATAAATAGACTGCATTATAATTAAAGGATTTTGATAGAAAAAAGACTCTTTAGCAAAATTAAATAAAATACTACTAAAAATATTCTTGTAATTTAAAGAATAATAGGAAGAAAAACTATAAACTAATAAGTTAACAAAAGCAAATAATAAATAGTTTAAAAACATCTTTTTTCTATAATTGTCTAAACCAGTATTTTCTAAAGGATACATCCTAATATAAGCACCTATTATATACAAAACAAAAGCATTATATAAAGTAAAACCATCATTTTTAATAATTCCATTATTACCAGTTAAATATGGAATTAAACACAAAATAATAACTGAAATTATAATCAAAAATTTATGTTTTTTTCTTGTCAAAGATTTAATCAAATAATTAATAAAAGGAGAAAAAACATATAAACAGAAATATATCTTTACAAACCATAAATTTTTAGAATTATCAAGCAAAAATAAATGTTTTAAGAAATTTTCAAAACTAAAATCCTCTATATGGAAAATAGAAAATAAAATTATTACCAATAAATTATAAAATAAAACTTCGATTGTAAAATGAATTATTTTCTTTAAATTGAATTTTAGCCTGCACTGAAAATATCCAGTTAAAATAAAAAAAATATTAGCATGCATAATAATTAAAGAAACTATAACAATACAAGCAAAACTTAGAATATGAGACTGGCTATTTTCAAGAACATGCCCATGCAAAATAACATGATAAAGCACTATCATAAACATACAAAAAATTCTTAATAATTCAAAATTTGATTTTCTATCTTCCATAAAATCACCACACAATTAATAAAATAAAAGTGGATAAAATCCACTTTTACAATAAATATATATTAGAACGAAGTTGAGAACATACCCATCATTGCAATTAAAAGTATAAGCATAACGCCAATACCTGTACAAATAAGCATTGTCATAGTTTGATTCTCCATATGCTCTAGTCTTTCTTTATATTTAACCTCTCTTGCTTTATTCTGAAGACTTGAAACACTTCTTGAAAACATCATAAGTCTTTCTTGTTTTCTTTCCTGTGAACCAATTCCAAGTCTGTACAAAAGTCTCATCATACGCATTGAATCTCTAACTGGATAATCTTTAGCAAATTCCATATAAGGATCAACTGTAGAATCACCAGCATTGATTTCATCAATCATCTTACGTAGACCAGGTTTAAAAACGTCTGGAGCATCATCTATAGATCTAGCAAGAGCAACTGGAACTGTATAATGTTGAATCAAAATTTCTAGACCTTTTAAATAATAAGGTAAAAGTAAATCAATTTGATGTAAATGTGCATTATAATATTTCTTTAAATTCATATAATTAGATTTAAATACAAGATATCCAACAACAATACAAACAACAATATTAAGTAAACTAACAGTTGACATAAAAAGTACTAAAATAACTGCAGCAACTAAAAGTCCGTTACGTATTCTTTGTTCAAATAAAACATCAGGATCAGCTTTTTCACCATACCTCATATGCACTAAGAAATCATAGTCATCTTCCCTTAGTAAATTAAAAAGTTTAGAATTATCTTTAGCAAACTTTTTAGTATCTATAGTCTTATTATAAATAAGAACAAATAATATAATACCACCAAATATAAGAACTTCCATTATTCAGCACCTACATTCTCGTTATAATATTTTTCTCCTTTAATGAGAAAATAACTATTTAATAAAAGTATACCATGAAGAAGACCTTTTATATACCATTTCTGAAGAAGAAGTATATAACTCTCTTTACCAAGTAAGTACTGAACTAAAAGAACAAGTACATAAAGCATAACACCAAATTGTAAGAACCTCTTATGGAAGTTAGCTCTATCAATTCTATCTCTGTAAACACCCTCAACAAGAGTATCTATATCAGTCTGCATTTGCTCAAGAGAATCAGCAGAGTTTCTAGCACCCTCTTTAGTAATCTGTAAGAAAAGTTGATGCATATTCTTAACAATGTAATATGGATAAAGCTTATTAAAATACTCAATTGATTCGTCAATAGAACCATTCTTATATGCAAGCTCTATCATACGATCAACATCACCTGCAACTGGATCTTCTAGAAGTCCAGATTCTCTAACACCTTCCAAACTTTTTACAAAAGACTGACGAGTAGCAAACTCCATAATAGTATTAGATGTATAAACCTGAATCTGTTCAAAAATAAATTCACTATAAATTCTTTTACATCTTAAGAATGCAAGATATGGAACAAGTGCAATACCTAAAGCAACATACAAAATAGCAGTAAAAATATTATAAAAATATAGGTAAGCAATAAGACCAGCACCACCACCAATTAAAGCACATTGTATGATATATTGACGTGGGGTATATTCTCTACCTAATTGTTTAGTCTTTTCCCTAACCTTTTTAAAAGAATAAGGAGCAAACTTATCATATAAAGTAGTTACCTGATCATTAATAAACCTAGTTGCGTTCTTACCACTATAACCACGATACATCATTACAAAAAGTGCAATAGCAATTAAAATAAATAATTCCATATTAGATTATCACTCCCCACTTGCTGCAGCAGGTGCTGCACTACTTGATACAGGAACACTTCCTGGAATGTTTTGAACAGATGTTGTGGAAACTGGACTAGAGTTATTAACAATTTCTGTTGAATTATTGCTTGTTGGAAATACTGGATTTCCACTACTAACATCAACTCCAATCGCACCAGGTGCAGGAATTGATGAAGTATTAGAAGAACTGACATTATTAGTATTGCTCACTTCAACATTAGGAGAAAGAGGAGCTTCCTCTTGTTTTGTAGTAGAACTAATATTTCCACTAGCATCAACTGAAACAACAGAAGTTGGCTTTTCTACCTGATTAGTTAAATCAGTATTTAAAGCAGCATCAATAGCATTTACACTACTCTTATTAACAGGAGCAGGTTTTTCTTCCAAATCAGCATGAATCTTCTTCTCATTTTCTTCAATAACCTCTTCAACATCCCTTTCAGGTAAATGTGAAAGAATATCGTCAATATTAAGATTCTGATTTTCAAGATATTCAATTAAGTGTTTAGATGGACGTGACATAATAGGTTCCATGTCATATAACTTTCTATAAAGTGTATGACAAACAGGTTTATTATCATCGTCAACATAAAATTCTACAACCTCATCAACCTCACGATGAAATTTACCATACTTTTTTGAATAATATGCCTTAATATGAACACCAATCTGTACATAACGATAAATAGTCGTTAAGAACTGATCAACATCAATATCTGTCTCAAGTAATGAATAAAGACGATAAGGAATTGCACTAGCTTTATCAGCATGAATTGTTGACAAAATATTGTGTCCAGAAGAAATAGAGTTACGAACAGCAGTAACTGCTTCAGCAGAACGAACTTCTGAAAGTAAAATCCACTTTGGATTCTGTCTCATACAAGTAACAAGAACATCTGTGTAAGAAGCAACATTATTTGTCTTCATTGCAACAATATCTCTTGTTGGAAATATCTTATCAAGATGAAGTTCTAGAGTATCCTCAATAGTTATTATCTTTTCAGTTTCTTTAATATGACTTGCAAGATACTTAACAAACTCAGTTTTACCAGAACCAGTTTCTCCGGAAACTATAATGTTACAGTGTCCTTCAACACATTTCATAAGTAAATCATGAATATCTGCAGTAAAATAATCTTCTTGTAATAATTTTTCTTTCTTTAATCTGATTTTAGCAGGAGTTTTACGAATAACACATGCAATACCATTTGTAGCAATAGATGGATGAACAAAGTTAAGACGTAACTCACTACTTTCAGCATCAAGAAAAGGTTTAGCATTATTAAAAGTTGTACCCATAACATTAGAGCACTGGAAAGCAAGTTTTTCCATAAACTCTGGAGTACAACCTGGAACTTCAACACGAATGGAACCTTGAGTTAAAGAACGAATCCAGATTTGTCCACCATTACAATATGAGATATCTGTTATATCATCATTATCAAGTAATGGCCTTAAAGGGCCAAAATCAAGCTTATCAAATATATTCTCGTTCATTTAACTCACATCCACTCTTTTTATTCTTTTATCTTTTTTATTCCATTGAATCTGTCCAGTATGTAACATTATTAATGAAATCTTTAATATCTTTACTAGAAAGTTTAAGATCACCAGGATTATTCTTTTGACCTTCAGCAGTAGGAACTGGAGAAAGTTCAGTACTATAGTTTCTTAAATATCCAGCTTTCTTTAATAAAATGTAATACTCTTCTGGAACAGCAAATATTAATTGTGATGGTGTACCTGGTTCGTCCATATCAGCAAATACGTTTTTACCAGCACTATCACGAACAGCAAGTACTTTAACATTTTCAAGTAACTTACCAACCATAACTTTACCATTATTAGGATCATTTTCATCAGCAGATCCATAAGTAGCTTTAAAATATAAGTCAATATAATTACCAGGATATATAGAGTTACTATACGTAGTTGTCATATCAACAGACATATAATATAGAACATATCCCTTAGGATAATCAAGAATTATACTATCAGGGAGTTGTTCTTTAGAAACAACTGATCTTTTATAAAATAAACTACCTTCAGGTATAACAGAATCAGAATAAGCATACTTATCTATTACACTTTGTTTAGATCTATAAATTTCACCTTTTATCATAGAAGGCGGAACCTGAGTTTCACCAACCATATCTTCAGTTATCTGTGTACCAGCTTTAATAGTTTGTAATGCATAAGGCACAGTAATTGGATTAGTAGCTTGTTTAACTCTCCAATTATAGCCAATATAAAGTACAAGTATTGCAAGTATTACACCAAGTACAGTAACTGTATTTTTATTAGTTAAAAATTTCTTTAAGCCAACCGTTATATTATTCATTTATATCCTCCTATTTTTTAGCCTTTGCATTATTACTAAGTCCGTTATAACTAGTAATATTTAAATCTCTTATAAACTTTCTGCTCTTATTAGTAGCAGCTATATTAGACTTGTTTTTTGTTTCAACTAACATATCAGCAGAAGTAGTTATATCAACAGTATTCTGTCCATTACCATTCAATCCCCTAACAACAGCAGTCTTTTTTGGAGAAATAACTCTTATACTTACTCTAGGAGGAGTCTCATTTAAATCATAAATCTTAATATCATAATCACGAGTTCCTTCAACATTAGTAGCAAAACGTTTTACAAAACTTTCAGCAAATTTTTCCTTATCCATACGAATAAGACCAGTCTGCCTAAAATAAGCAGGATCAATTGCATCATTCATTGAAGCTTCCGTAGTTTCTTTCAAAAGATAATAATCAAGTTCTGCACCAGTTTGTTGACCACTTATGACACTAATAGAATAGAAACCTAAAATTGCCATTAAAATAATACCAACCGTTAAAAATGCCTTATTCACTATATATCACACTCCTTAACTATTATTTTGTTAAATCAGCTGCAGCGCCATCAATGAAATTTTTAAGTTGATTACCATCAGTACTATAATAAGCAGTTAAATCATCACATCCACCAGAAGCACCAACAGCACTACCCTTCATATTATTGCACTTACGTGACTGCTCACTTGCATACTTACTAGTATATTTTCCATCATCACTAGAAGCACTAACGAAAGCAGTATCTCTTATAAAGCCACTATAATAAAATGTTACTGTTGGAATATCACTATCTTTATAACCTGCATCTGCATAGATTTTTCTATATTCATGATTATCCAAAGTAGTATCATAATTATCTTTATATTTACTATTACCAAAATTATTAAATTTAGCATCGTTTCCTTTTAAATCACGTATATTCTTAATATTATTTTTAGATATATAAAATTCATAATCTAATTCATCATTACTATACGCATTATATTGTGGATCTTGAACCTTTTGAATTAAAAGTGTTGGCGTAACTGGATAACCAGCAACAGATAAATTAGAAGCATTTACTGTCCAGTTAAAACCAGGAGTACGTCCAATAGTAGTTGAAGCAGAAGAAATAGTATCATTATCAGCTATCTTCTCTGCTTTAACCTTATTGCCAGATTTATATGTTTTAGTACTTGTTGAAACAGTTCCACCCTTACCAGTATTACTTGTCTTTGATGGGAACATATCACTATTAGCATTAGATCTTACATCAAAGTTACCATATGATGTATCACACTCAGGAGTAGTTGTTGAACCATTACAATTTTTAGTAGAATCGCATTTATTACCTACACAAGTAGTAGGAGGACAAGCCTCACCAGGTTTACAAGGCGAAGGTGAAGGACAAGTATAATCACTTGGAACAACAACATTAGCGTTTTTATTTACACCATAGAAGCATCCAGTATTAAATGTCCACTCAAAGTTACCAAAGTTTTTAATATCGCTTAAAATATTATAAACATAATTTGTTGTATTCTTTATTTCTTTAACACCATCTGTACATCCATATCTAGCAAGTTGATATTTAGTCCAGTAATCAGTGTTTACTGGTTCAGCAGTTAATGGAGTACAATACTTACCAGTAACCTTTTGATACCATTTTTCTTCTATTTTAGAATTATCATAAACAACATCACCATGCTTATTACCAATCCAAGCACCTGGGAATGTAATAATTGAATGATATTTTGTTTCTAGTGTAAGTGTAGGTGTACCAGTCCAATCATAATTTTTATCTTTAATTTGATTAGCACAAGAGCCAGCATTTAATTCAACAACTGAAGGATATTTATTACCACCAGTTACCCATTTAGTTGAATCAGTATCAGTAACATCTACATAAGTAAGTTTACTTTGTTCCTGACCCTTATCACTTGGAAATTTTCTACATAAATCATTGCTTTGATAATTTGATGTATCACAAGTTTGCTTAGTCTTTTCTTTCTCAATATCATCATTTGCAGACATAATATATGTTACGGATTCATCTTTACATTTGCTGGCTGCATTTAAACATTCCTTAATTGAGGCAACAAACTCACCAACATCTTCAGTATAAGCCTTTTCTGCCTCATTCCAATCACTAAATGTACATGTTCTAGAACCACTCTTTTTCTTCCATACACATTTTTCTTCACAATGTTGATTTCTCTTAAATCCATCAGAATCAGGATAATAAGTACCTAAACTTGTTGTACCCTTATTAGAATAATCTACACAATCACCATCTTCGTACTCTACACATGCTGGTTCATCAAAATTAGAATCATATGTAGCTCCTTTATAACAGCCATTTCTTGCAGTACAACCATTTATGTCTGATAAGCTATCAGCTTTTACTCCACATATGCTACTACTGTCACTAGCACCAGTTACAGTACCTTTCGAATAATTTCTCATTATATGTGAATCGTTACAAATAGTTCTTGCTGATTCCTCCATTGAACTAAAATACCAGTTTCCATATTGAGTCCAAGGATCACAATCATCAGTACCCTTAAATAAAATCTTTCCATTACTATTCTTTGTGTATTTGCCAAGTGCACTCCTGTTATTGTTTATATATGAATATACTTTCTTTACATATTCCTTTGTTGGACCATTTTTCTTTATAGTATCAGTAAGTGTAGGACAAGTATCAACAGTATCTTCTTCATTTGCAAGTTTTACAACACTGTTTAATACACTGTCTTTATTACTGTAACTCAATGTATTATTTTCATTAACTTCTATTTCAGTATCTTCATCATTACTTGTTTTTTCAGTTGTAGCATCACTATTATCTAAATTTTCGTATACACTATTATAACACTTATTAACACAAGAAGTTGTATATTCTCCACCATCACACTTTGAAACACAACTATCAAAATCAGCACTAGGACCAGCTTGATGGATAAATGGAGTTGAGTTACCAGCACAGTAAGGTTCCATATCACAAGGCTCATAATTTGGGAACTTAGGGAACTTATCAAAATCTGGTTTTACAATACAAGTGCTTGTACTCTTAATTTCAACTCTATAAGTAAAGCAGTCTCCAGGATATACAGCAGTTGGTGGATCCATTGCAATATATAACTGTTCACGGCACTTTGTTGTACAAACTGTTTGTTCTGTCCTCTTGGCAGGATTTAAGCTAAAGTTATACATATTAGCTTTATAAGGTGTCTCTACTTCATAGTATAAATATTTATAAGTTTTTTCATTAGTAAGTTTTGCATCACAAGTAAGCATATCAGTTCTTCCAGAAGTATTCAAAGAACTTCCAGATTCAGATTTATAATTGTTATCAGATAGTTTGGTACTGCTTACTTTGATCCATTTTGTTGTATCAATATCTGGAAGCTTATCACTAAATATATTAAAGCCATCTGTTTTTGTTAATTGTTCAACATAATCGTCATAAACTTTTTCAAGTTCTTCTAATTTGCCTTTTAAAGTTTTCAAAGTTGATTTAGATAAATTATATTTTACATATTCATTTAGGCATGGTTCCATACTATTCTGAACAGATTTAACAAAGCTAGCATAATTAGCATCAGATTGATGTTCAGCTATCTTATCTCTAGCCCATTTGCAAACAGCATAATCATAAGATAAGCTCTTAACATTTCCACTAACATCATCAGAAAGTTTACTTTCAACACGTAAAGAACCAGAAGCAACAAACGATGTATATTTAAAAGTATATGTAGTTTTAGGATCACTATCATCAACTACACGGATTCTACTTTTTGTTTTACCAGTTTTAGATGTGTAAAGTTCTTGAATTGCATCAGAAGCAGATGGATAAATAACAACGACATATCCATTTTCAAATTGACCAGCAATATCATCAGATATAGAATATGAATTACTTGTCCAATTTGAAGTAACAATATATCCATCACCACTTGCAGCAACAAGATTTGCAGCATAATCTGATTCATTGGCTGCTCGTGTTAAATAATCTCCCCAAAGCTCAGTTGAAACTAGTTTTATAGTAAAACCAACTCCATCAACACCTTTGCGAGACGAAATTCTAGTTATAAGACCACCACTAGTTGGATCATCCTTATTAGAAAAACTATATGTAAAAGTCTTACCGTTAGCTAGATTAACCTTCTTCTCTTTTGTGTCTTTTTGAATAGTTGTATCTCTAGTAGAGTCCATCGTTGTATTTCCATTTGTAGTAGGTTCACTTGAACTTCCACCATTTCCATTGCTATTGTTGCCAGTACTTCCACTGTTTCCATTACTATTGCTACCACTAGTAGTTTTCTTCTTTTTACAATAATTTCCTTTTGTATCTTCATCTGAACCACATACTTGGGTGCAATTAGGATCACTGCTATTTGGTTTACCATATCCTTTCATACACGAGCAGCTTCTATTTTTTCCTTTACCCTTGCAAATAGTATTTGCACCATCAACGCATTTATTTCCTTGTTTGTGTCTTAATGTACCACAACCCTGGGCAGCATATACATTGTTATCACTACTAAAATTTACATCAACTAATGTAAATCCAAAAATCATCACAATGGCTAGTAAAAATATTCCAACCCACTTTTTTACTTTATTATTAGACATCTTCGCCATCTCCTTCTAATATTTTTTTGATTTCTTTATAGTTCTTTTTCTCATGCATATCATAATTATACCCTTTATTGCTATTTTTTACAAGCTTTCCATCTACTTTTATACTATAATCTGTTCGACCATATAGTCTGGTACAAGTAATTAATGAAATTAAATAATCATTATTAGAAACCTTAACATTATATTTGTACAAACTATTATTTATTGATTCTTTTATATAATCATCTTTATTTTTATCATTTATATCAGAATACCTAGTATCAATATCTGTATTATCTATAATAGAAACACCATATATCTGATACAAATAATTCTTACCATTAATTGTTAACTGGATATATTTATTTTCATCTGCAAAATCACTATATACAAAACTCATCAGTTGTTCAAATCTATTCATATAGTTTTTTCCAATAGCAGGTGGTGTTGCAACATTTCTAATATTATGACCAAAAATAGGCATATAATCTTTTAGACTATCTATATCATCATACATCCAAGCATAATTATCAATTTTTCCTGCTTGAGTATAATTAATTATAGGTATATCAATATTTGTACCTTGTACCTTAATCCAACCAATAACATTGGAATTTTTATATTTCTTTTTATACTTCTCAACATTACTTGTCCTATCTTGTAAAGTATAAACGGGAATAAGTTTATTTTTAATCTTATTTCCATTTAATATTATAGCAAGCAAAATGAGAAGTAATAAAAGAAGTAGAAATATAATTTTCTTAGTAAGTTTAATCTTATTAGATTTAGCTTTCTTTACCTTCTTATTCATTATTACTCCTCTATCCTATACTAATAACTTATATTATATGGATCATTTTCTGTACCAGTTCCACTAACAACGGTTGCATCACTTCTCAAGTATCCAGCAATCTTAGTAGTAGAAGGTGTAACAGTTCCAAGTTTACTGTAATAAATTGTTCCATTGTTGCTACTAAAGTATGCATTATATTTCTTACTTGACTCTATATACCATGTTGGATTATAAGAAGCAGAATATAAATCATACATAGATGGTGCACTAAATTTAACATTAAAACTTTTTGAACTAATAGTTTTACCATTATAAGTAGCATATCCACTATATATAGGAACAACAATTTTATGTTTTACAAATATTTTTACCCTTATTTGTTTTGATATTTCATTTTCAATCAAATAACCAATTGTTCCTGTTTTTGTTGGACTATATGTAGTATCTTTTAAATCATTATTTATTACATAAACATTATTAGATATAACCTTGACTCCACTTTTTGAACTTGAAACTCTAAATAATTGCTTTCCATAAGTAATGTACTCACCTGCTCTTAACTTGCTAACACTAGTTCCACCACGTAATGATTTAAAGTTATCAATAATATATGGATCTGCTGCAGTACCACTGCCAGACATAACTTTAGTATTTTTCTTTATAACAAGTACAGGTCTTATGCCAAAATTATAATTTTTATTATAATCAAGATATTTACTATCTTGTCCAAAGAAAAATTCTCTAACGGTCCATGCCTTCTTGCTATTTAAACTATTGCTTGTCCAGTTAATAGTATCAGGATAAAGAAAACCATCCCCCTCCTTTGAAGCTATATTATACTCATTTATTGACAAAAGTCCAGCATTTCCAATAAATTTCTTCTTATTACATGTTTTTACACTATCTTTATATTTAGAAGAAACAGTAGATGAGCAGAAATTATAATTAGTAACAACTAGCTTCTTACTACTACTATCCAAAGTATCATAAAAAGCATTTAAATAATCTTTTAAAGAATTGAAATCAGAGTGTCCTACATCCTCAGTTGCAACAATCTTAGTATTTCCATCATCATCAAGTCCATAAATCCTATAAAGTTGTCCACTAAATTTAACATATTTTGACTTACTACCATCTTTATAGACATTATCACTATCAGTATCTTTTTCAACAGTCCTAGAAAGATTTTGAGAAACTATAACTTTTCTTGCAACAGTAGTTGTATTTTCAAGAGAATCACTAGCAGTATAAGTAAGAGTATAAGTACCATTCTTTGATGTATCAACATTACCTCTAACATCAACCTCACTTGTTTTCATCGTACCATCAGTATTATCAATAACACTTTTAACACCAGGATCTTTAAATTTAGTATTTCTTTCAACATTTAAAGTATCACTACCATTTAGATTTATAACAGGTCCAGTATGATCAATATTTGAAGAAAACATACCACATTTTAAATAAACATAATAAGAATAATTTCCTTCTTTTCTTGTTACCTTAACAAAACTATGTCTTAAATCACAAGAATCACCATTATAAGCAGTTCTTAAATCATCAACATATGTTTCATCAAGAAGCTTAACACCAACTAAAGTTTTAACTTCACCCTCTCTAGGCAAAAGTTGACTATTAAGTTCATAATATCTTTTAGCACCATTTAAAAGAGCATCTTCATTTTGATTGAATTTAATAAGTGGCCAAATAAATAATAAATAAACAACTAAAATTACAAAAGCTACAACAAGTATTTTTATAACAGATCCCTTAACATTATTCTTTTTCATAACATTCACCTTACCTTATATCAATAACATATCTTTTATTTCTCAAAGTACAAACAATATCTAAATCTTTACTTGAAGCCTCATCTTTAGAAAGTCTTATAAATACCTCTTTACCATCATTATTAACAGAAAGTGCATTCTTTAAATCACTATATTTATATTTAGCTTTCTTACCATTTCCTACTCTATACTTAATTTTAGCATAACGCTCTAAAAAGTCAATAAAGTCTTCTCCTTCAAAATCACTTCCAGCAAAAGTTATCCTAAGTATTTTACCCTTTTTGTAATTAACAGTTTCAACATTTACATCACATGTATCAGGAGACGAGCAATAATATCTACTATAATTAAATGCATCACCTATATCTGCAGTAAGAAGTGTAACTTCTTTTGTACTACCATCCATTTCTTTAAATTTAATATTTTTAGAAATAACATAACTTCCCATATTTTTAATAGTACTTAAATCAGTAATATTAAGTTTAATTTTTCTTAAAATAGTAATAGCACCAAATTCCTGATAATAAAGAACAAACTTATTATTATTTAACTTTTCATTCTCTTTAAATATTAAATAAACCCTTCTCTTTTTACCAGATGGAATAGTAGTATTATTATCAACACCCTTACCAATATCACTAAAATATGAATTGTAATATGTAGAATAAATTTTTTCAGAAGACTTATTCATCATATGAAATCTATCAAAATTAGGAGCAACATCTTCATTTGATCTATTTAAAATATCAACACCTATAATAACAAACTTATATCCTTTCTCAACTTTATCTCCTCTATAATCTTTATCAGTAACATATGCTTCTTTAACAGAAATATTATAAAGCCCTGCATTAAAATTATCGCCCTGCTTATAAGATCTATGACTAATTGCAAACGTAACAATATTATAAGCAATTATAACTACAAGTATTGTAATAGCAACATTGCATATAAGTCTATGTTCAAAATAGAAGTACTTTATATTACGAATAGTTCTATTAAATACTCTTCTAATACTTCTTTTATCAAAATTGAAACTAACTTCAAATTCTGCTCTATCATCTTCAGAAAGTTCCATAAACTCTTTGTCTTTTTCGAAAGCAAACTTTTTAACATCAATACCAAGAATTCTAACAAGTAATAAAATCATAATAGGATACATTAAATAATGACACATATTAATAATATCCCTATATCCAATTATTCCACTAAGTTCTGAAAGAGCTGTGTAGTTGCTAAAATAATTAGAAGCACCACTAACACCAACTAAAGCAAGAACAAGAACAAAAACATAAACTATATATATTTTCCAAGGTTTTTTCTTTCTTAAAAGTAAAACTATAAGTGCCATAGAAACAACTATTACAAATAAAACTGCTAAATAGAAAAGTACACCAACCTTACTACTAAAAGATTCCATTCCAGCATCATATGATTCATAAGCAATAAAATCATTTACAAAAGCTAAAATATCAAGAAGTTTAAAATATATAAAAACAATACATGCAAGAAGTGCAATATGTATTTTTCTAAAGTTTTTCATTAAAAAGGCATAAGGTTTCCTAAATATCATAACTATTCCCCTCTACTCTGAAATAATTATAAACCAAAAATAGTATTAAGTGCAATAATTATTTAATAGATAATTCTTTACATAAAAAATAGAGATATGTTATAATTTTTCATGAAATGAGGTAGTAATAATGAAAAAGACATTAAAAGTATTATTAGTAGTTATAAGTTTACTTCTATTAACGGGATGTAAAAATAATATGGAAAGAATAACATATAGTGATTTAGAAGATAAAATTAAAAATAAAGACACATTTATAATGGAAGTATCACAAGATGGATGCAGTCACTGTGAAGAATATAAACCAGTAATAGACGAAGTATTAAAAGATAATAAATTAAAAGCTTACAACCTAAACATAACTTATGTAAGTGAAAAAGACTATAATAAGTTTGATAAAGAATATGAATTTGAAGGAACACCAACAACAATGTTCTTTAAAGATGGAAAAGAAGTTTTATCAAGTAGACTTGTTGGAACAGTTAGTAAATCAAAATTAACAAAAGAATTAAAAAGATTAGGCTATATAAAATAACCTAATCTTTTTTATTCCAAAAACATCTTTCTAGTTACAAAGTTAAATACCATAACAATTAAAGTAGATATAACTTTTGAAAGCATTGCATGTAAAGATAAAATGTTAATGAATAAATATAAAAGAAGTTCTGTAATAATAAGTCCAATTACACTAAATATCATAAACTCTGCAAACATTTTCTTCTTGTTCTTATTCTTATTAACATCAAACACCCATCTAACACTAGCACTATAATTATAAATAACAGAAACTGAAAAAGATAAAATATTTGCAATTAATGGATTAACTTTTAAGAAATTATAAAGTATATAATAAACTATCCAGTCAATCAAAGTAGCAATACCACCAACTATTACAAACTTGAAAATTTGAATTAACAAGTTAGTCGTCTTTGGACTAGTATTTATATGTAGTTTTTTCAAAACACCCTTTACAAATTTACTTGTCTTATCATCTTTCATAAAAAATCCTCCAATAACATTTTACTCTACTGTAACACTTTTAGCAAGATTTCTAGGCTTATCGATATCACATCCTCTTTCCTTAGCAACATAATATGAAAGAAGTTGTAAAGATGGGATTAATACCATAGGTTCTATAAAATATGGGGCATTAGGAACTTTAATTTCCAAATCGAAATCAGTATCAGTATCATCGCATGTTATAACAATTCCTCTAGCACCACGTGCAAGTGTCTCTTTCAAATTAGAAATAGTCTTATCTAGAACACTCTTATCAGTAATGATTGCAAAAACTGTAGTTCCTTTTTCAATTAAAGAAATAGTACCATGCTTAAGTTCTCCAGCAGCATAACACTCGCTATGAATATATGAAACTTCCTTTAACTTAAGAGATGCTTCCATACACATTGCATAATCAATAAGCCTTCCAATAAAGAAACAATTATCAATATTATATATCTTTGATGCAATAGATTTTATATTATCACTATTATTTAAAACAGCTTCAATTAAATGAGGAAGCTTCTTAAACTCATCAAGTAAATTCTTATCACTAAATCCTAATTTAATAGAAGTTTTAATCGCAATTAAAGAAAGAACAAGTACTTGCATAATATATGCTTTAGTAGTAGCAACTGCAGTTTCAACACCAGCTTCTGTCATAATAACATAATCAGCTTCTCTTGCAATAGTAGATCCTTCCCTATTAACAATGCCTAAAGTTTTAATACCATTTTCTTTAGCTTCTCTTAAAGCAGCAATGGTGTCAGCAGTCTCACCACTTTGAGATATAAGAATAATTAAAGTCTTATCCTTATCTAAATATATCTTATCTTCATACCTATATTCACTTGCCATATAAACATTTACTTCTATTTTATCGTATTTTTCGATTAAATACTTACTAGTTAAACCAGCATGCATTGCAGAACCACATGCAACAATATCTATTCTTTTATAATTACTAATATCATAGAAAGAATTATCACTATATAAATATTTGTTTATAAAATTAGAAACAAGCTTAGGCTCTTCCATAATCTCTTTCAGCATAAAATGTTCATAACCATCTTTACTAGACTCAAAAGAAATATTAGAAACATCTATTACTTTTTCTTTTATCTCTTTACAATCACGATAATATGTAATTGTATCACTATTAAATTTAGCAATAACATTCACATCAAGATAAACAATCTTTTTAGCATTACCTAATGTAGCACTTATATCACTAACAGCATAATAACCGTTATCACTATAACCAATTATTAAAGGACTATCCTTACGAACTGCATATAAATTGTTATCACCATCAATCATTATAACAAGAGCATAACTTCCTTTTAACATTTTTAATGCTTTATTAATGCTATCAACAATATCGTTATCATCTAAATAATAATTAATAAGAGCAGCTACTACTTCACTATCAGTATCACCATAAAATTTAACACCTTTTTTTATTAAATCATTCTTTAATACATCACTATTTTCAATAATACCATTATGAACAAGTGTTATTTTTCCATTTGTATGAGGATGAGCATTATTAAGTGTTGAAGCACCATTAGTAGCCCATCTAGTATGAGCAATTCCAAACTTAGGAGTAAGTTTAGATTCATTTTTTACCTTTTCCTCTAACTTAGCAACTCTACCAACACTCTTAATTATTTCTTTATCATTAATTGAAGAAAGTGCAATACCAGCAGAATCATATCCTCTATATTCAAGTGCTTTAAGCCCATCAATTAAAATACTTTTTACATTACCTTTTCCATTATATCCAATTATTCCACACATAAAATTCCTCCATCACAAAAAATATTATGATTCATCTTTTGTTATAATGTTAATTTTATTTTTTGTAATGAATCTTACGATTTCCCGTAATAGCATCCGCCGAATAATTCGATAACTATTAACCTCGTTAACTTTAAAAGTCTGGCGCTTAAAATAAATTTACAACCTTTCTTATTTATTTTATTAAAATAATTATAATAAAATGAAAAAAAATTGTCAAAAAAAGCATTTAAACTTTACGTTCAAATGCTAATAAAATATAGTCTTATATCTTTTATTTTTTCTTCTGTTAGACGAGTGTACTTTGATATTAATTTAATATCTAATTTATCTTTGAGCATGTTCTTTGCTATTGCAATATTCTGTTCCTCTTTGGCGTGTCTTTCATCTAATTTCTTCATCCATTTTGCTTCTTCTTCAGCATCGTATTCGCCTACTACTTCTGGAATTCTTGAATATTCACTCATA
>ONSL01000050.1 GCA_900320505.1 uncultured Eubacteriales bacterium | reverse complement strand
TGAACATCACATACTTTATTAAGTCCTATATCTTTATTATCATCATCTTTTTCTTTTTCAAAAACAGAAGCATATAAACATGACATATTATCACCTACTCTTTTGTGTAATCGCATGAGGAGCATTTAATAGTTCCTTTGTGATCTACTAAAATACTTCCACATTCTGGACATTTTTCATTAACCGGCATATCCCATGTTGCAAAATCACATTTAGGATAATTAGAACATCCATAGAATATTTTACCCCTTCTAGTCTTTTTTTCAATCACTTTTCCATTACCACATTTAGGACAATCCATTATAACTTTTTCTTCTTTTTTTTCTTTTTTTATGTATTTACAATTTGGATAATTAGAGCATGCAGTAAACTCTCCATATCTTCCTTTTCTTATTACAAGCGGACTTCCACATTCTGGACATGTTTCTCCTGTTTCTTTAGGCTTAACTTTTTCCATTGTCTTAAAGGATTCCTCAACACGTGGTTCAAACTTATCGTAAAAATCTTTTAAAACCTTATTCCAAACAAGTTTACCATCTGCAATCTTATCAAGTTCATCTTCCATATTAGCAGTATACTTAACATTTATGAAATCACTAAAATCTTCTTGAAGTTTATCTGTTGTTGTTATTCCTATTTCAGTTGGTTTAAAACGCTTGTCAACCATTTCAACATAACCACGTTCTTTAATTGTATCTATTATTTTTGCATATGTTGATGGACGTCCTATTCCTAACTCTTCCATTTCTTTAATTAGTTTAGCTTCACTATATCTTGCAGGAGGTTTTGTAAAGTGTTGTTCTCCACTAATATCTTTTGTTGTTAAAATGCTATCTTCTTTTACTTCTGGAAGTGTTTTATCTTCTTTATCTTCAAATGAATATACCTTTAAGTATCCATCAAATGTTACTATACTTCCAGTAGATTTAAATTTATAGTTATTATTATCAAGAATGATTGCAGTCTGATCAAGGCAAGCATTAGCCATTAATGATGCAAGTGCTCTTCTATATATTAAGTTATATAATTTATATTCATCTGGTGTTAAATATTTTTTTATACTTTCAGGTGTTCTATATATACTTGTTGGACGAATAGCTTCATGTGCATCTTGAACGTTTTCAGTCTTCTTTGATTTCTTTACAAATCCAACATATTTCTTTCCATATGTGTCATCTATATACTTATAAGTACTTTTTACAAATTCGTCACTTAATCTTATTGAATCTGTTCTCATATAAGTGATTAGACCAGTAGGTCCATTATCAATATCAATTCCTTCATATAGTTTTTGAGCGACTGACATAGTCTTCTTTGCAGAAAAACCTATCTTTGTCGATGCTTCCTGTTGCATTGTACTTGTTGTAAATGGTGGCTTTGAAACTCTCTTTGATGCTTTTCTTGTTATACTTTCTACTTTAAAGGAAGAATCAAGCTTATTAAGTATTTCATCCTTTTCTTTTTCATTATTTATCTTTATATCTTCATTTTTATATTTAAATAGTTCACTTTCAAGTTCTGGATCTTTGAATTTTGCTGTTATAATCCAGTACTCTTCCTTCTTAAAAGCTTCTATCTCACGTTCTCTATCTACGATTAATTTAAGAGCGACGCTTTGTACACGTCCAGCACTTTTTGCTCCAACTTTACTTTGAAGTAATTTTGAAAGACGGAATCCAATTATTCTATCAAGTATTCTTCTAGTTTCCTGACTTCTTACAAGATTATCATCAATCTTTCCAGGACTTTTCATAGCTTCATCAACAGCAGATTTTGTAATTTCATGAAAAAGAATTCTAGAGTATTTATCATCTGGTATTTTCTCCTTCTCTATCTGGGTCGGTTGCAAGATAAACATACTCAGAATTTTTTACGTCATCTTTTAATTCTTTTATAAGTTTTGATTTACCTTTAACATTCTGATATGTTGGTGTAAAACCATTATCAACGTCTACTCCAAGTCCAAATTTACCACTAGTTGCTAAATCTCTTATATGTCCTTTTGATGCAACTACTTTGTAATCATTACCAAGATACTTACCAATAGTATGACTTTTGCTTGGACTCTCCACAATAACTAATTTTTTTTCCATAAAATCACCCATACTTAATATTTCTATAACAAAAAAGATATTTTGTCAATAATATTATTTAGCATTTTTATCTAAATAATCTTTTACTGGGCCATAACTTTTTCTATGTTCATCTATTATTCCATATTTTTCAATTGCTTCTAAATGTTCTTTTGTTGGATATCCCTTATTCTTTTTAAAATCATACATTGGATATTTTTTATCAAATTCATACATCATGTTATCACGATATACTTTTGCAAGGACTGATGCTGCACTTATTGTTATACTTTTAATATCTCCTTTTATAATTGATGTTGTTGGCACGTCTATATCAAGTGGCATAGCATCTATCAAAACATGCTCTATTTTACACATTTTTTTGCATTCTTCTATTGCTTTTTTCATAGCAATTTTAGTAGCTTCATAGATATTTACTTCATCTATTTTCTTTTCATCCACTACTCCAATTCCATATCCTAAAGCCTGGCGTCTAATTTCTTTATCAAAAAAGTTTCTTTTTTCTTCTGACAATTTTTTAGAGTCTGTTAGGCCATCAAGTTCAAAATGCTCTGGAAGTACACAGCATGCTGCAACAACAGGTCCAACAAGTGGTCCACGTCCAACTTCATCTACTCCTGCAATAAAAGTTATGCCTTTTTTTCTTAAGTTTCTTTCATATCTATAATTATCAATTGAACATAAATAAAGATCAAGCTTATTTAATATTTTCTTATATTTCTTATCTTTTAAAGATTTTAAAATATTGTAGATAGATTCTTCACTTGCTACCTTATAGTTCTCAATTATATCATATGATGAATCATAATAATCTTTCGTAAATACTATATTATCTTTCTTTTTATTAAATAAATCTGGACTATAATAGTCAAGTTCTTCAAAATAATCATTATCACAAGATATCGTTATATCATCACATATGTCCATAAGATTTCTTAAGACAAGAGCAGATTCCAAATTAATAATAGTTTTGTCTTTATCTATTTCTTCATCATTTAATTTTTTTAATATATCTTCTTTATTCATAATCTATCAAATGTAACCTTTCCTAAATAAGAATTTTGCAAGTCCCTTATTATTATTAAACTGACCTTATTATAATCTGCTATTCCGCCTTTTAAAAGTGCACCACGGCGTCCTGCAATTATATCGTATTCTTCTATTAAGTCTTCGGATAAAGATTCTATTCCATATCTTTCTTTTAATGATTCTGGATAAAGTTCATACATTTTCTTTAATATAAAGTTAGAAATATCAAAAGCATTTAAAATTTCTAGTTTTATAGATCCAAATGCTGCAAGTGTTTTAGCTCCTTCTTGATCTTCAAGTTTTGGCCATAATACTCCTGGAGTATCCATTAGATCTATTTTATTAAGTCTAATCCAAGATATATTTTTAGTAAAACCAGGTGTATTTCCAGTACCAGCTTTTTTAGAACCAGCTAATTTATTAATTAATGTTGACTTACCACAATTTGGAACGCCAAGTACAAGTACTCTAGGTTTTCTTGCCTTAAGACCTTTTCTTGTCATGCTATCAAATTCATCCTTCATTATATTATTTGTAAGCTTTAACAAGTTATCTAATTTATCTTTTAACAAATCACATTTATATATGTAATATCCTTCGCTTTCATATTTATCTAGTATTTTATCAGTTTCATTCTTATCACATAAATCATATTTTGTTGCAATTATTATTTTCTTTTTATCTTTTATTATGTCATCAATATCTTTTATTTTAGATGATAATGGCATACGACTATCTATTACTTCATATACTACGTCTATATATTTTAATTTTTCTTTAATTCCATCACGTGTTTTTTTCATGTGTCCTGGGAACCAGTTAATATTAGTTTTATTTTCATTCATTTGGATCAACTCCTTTTATTAAGCCAAATTAATAATACATTGTCAACGGATGTATTACATATATTTTGTCTTGTCCATTATATAACGATAGTAATACCTGGTTTATAAATTTATATATTTCTGAAAAACTATTATTGCTATCAATTAATTCGTTATCTTTGCTAATTATATTCGTTACATAACCAATAATATCAATTGTTCCGCCATATTTAAAAGCAACATTTCGTGGATTATCCCTGAAATTATTATCATTAAGCACTATCAAACAATCTTTAGTCATTATAAATCTTGTATAAGGCAAAGTGCTCTTTGCAACTTCTATTATTTCTAATAAATTGTTCCTTTCAACTTCTGCTGATTTTATTTGTTCTTCAGCTTCTTTTAATTTTTGCTTTACTACCATATTTTGTTTGTCTTGACTAGATAAAGACTCTTTAAAATTTTTAAGTTCATTTTTCTGTTGTTTAATTGAAAAATTATATGCACCTTTTTCTGAAAATAACTTTTCAAAATAATCAAAATCAAAGAAAGTAACATTTTCATTTAAATTTATAACATCACCTATTTTAAAATCATCTTTTTTAATAATGTTATTATCAATAAAATGCTTATATACTTTATCAAATGCATAATCACTCATAACTTTTTCTTCTAAAGATTTAACTAAGCTACTAACAACTTGTCCATTACCTTCTTTAGTAATTACATCTTCTTCTATTTTTGATCCTATACCCATAAGTTTAGCACTTATATCTGAATTAACGCTTCTACTTTTTTCTTCTATTTCACTTTTCTCTTTGCTTTCAGTTATTTCCTTTGACGAACTTAGCGAAATTCCGCCAGTAATTTGTGCTAAATAAGATTCTATCCCCTCTTTGTCATAATAAATAAATCTACGCATGTTACCTCCTTTATTTGTATAATTCAATATAACCAAGTTCTATAAAATGTTTTATTTCATCATAACATCCAACTTGCTTACTTGGCATTTTATAAATATATATCTTATGATTATTATTAACTTGTATTTTCTTTACAACTAAATTACTTAATTCAGCAAATGATTCATATCCAATATATCCTTCAATTCCTTTTTTATCAAGATTAAGCAATAGTAAATCATCGGTTTTACTCAAACTATCATAAAATCTCTCATAAGCTTGCTTATATTCTACCTCTATACTATCATCTATATGTCTAGGGTAATCTATAACATCATACCCCTTACTCTCCAATTCTTTTTTCATATCAAATGCTTCTTTATAAAAAGTAGCACTTCCTGCAATTATTATTTTTCTCATTATATCACCTCATTTTTTCTAGGGGGTTTAAACTCTGTAATCACCTTACTAATTCTTCAACTATTTTTCATTAAAATTAGTCATTTTTGATCAATATTTATATATTTTAACATATTTTTATATAAAATATGTAAGATGTTATCTTGAGCTTTTCCTTATTTTGCAATACTTTTCAAAGGGGTTTAAATTAATTGTAATCAACCAATTTATATTATTTTTATTTTCATTATTCATTATTTTCACCTACTTTATTTACTTTTCTATCAACGAATCAACATCACCAGGTAATAATGCATTTATTCCTATCTTATCAAAGTTAATAATGTTTTCTTCAATATCATCTACAAATGATACCTCATTTAAATTACAATTATTAACCTTACTAATTATTTTTGCTGCATCTATTTTTAATTGCTGATTTTTTGTTGAAATTACTTCTATATCATTTCCATAATATTTATGAACGAAGTATTCTTTTGCTTTCAAATGAAATGAAAATTTCATTCCAGATACACAATGTATTTTAACATTATTTTTTCTTAAAATATTAATTAGTTTAAGTATAGATTCTGACATATTACATGGTTCTATTATTTCATAAAATTTTTCAGGAAATAAATATGCATTCAAATAATAGTTTTGTAACTTTTCTTCAGATTCATTACGATGTTTTTGATAATCTTTATCTTTATGAATTGCAAGTGTATCATCAAAATCAAAAATTGCTACTTTAATATTGCTTAAATTAATTTTCATTTATTTCATCTCCTACATAATCTTCTGTTTCTTTCTTTCAAACATAATATATTTTTATATGTTTATGTTTCTATTATATATAGGATACTAAGATAATGTTAATAATATATTTTACATATCTTATTAATACTCCTTTACTGTATTATTTTAATATATAAGTTTTACTTTTTTCACTAGCACTTTCAAGTATTTTTTCGATATTTGTGTCTCTTGTTACTTCTATTCCTTCCTTGCTTGCAACAACTAACCCTTTAAGGGTATCACTATATCTTTTACTATATCTTAAAATATGTGACTTTAAATCATCAAAGTATTTCTCCTTATTTAGTTCATGATATACTATTTTTGATTTAAGTTCTTCATATTTTTCTTTATCATTTTCTTTATATAGTGCAGAATACATCTCCCAGCTTTTAGAATTAAATGGTGTAATATAGTTATTATTATCATTAAATTCTATGTTAGGTAAGCAAGAAGTAAATGCATCTAGTTTTTCAATAAAGTCTTCTACTTCTTCTCTATCATTTTCTGCTATATATATTAAATTATCTTTATTATATGTCCAATTACGATAATTTCCTAACATTTCAATTATTTTATTATTTCTTTTTACTGAATCAATATTTTTATCAATTAACATTGATTCTTCATAAAGTACAGATTCATACATTCTTTCAGTATCATCATCTGCAAATAAAAATGGTAGTGAAAATTCAAAATCAATTGGTGGTGCAACTTCTATTGTATCCTCATATAAATTTATATTTTCATAATGAAAGTTTTGATCTTCTCTTAAGTAGCTTAATAAGATTTCTTCTATCACATCTTTTCTTCTTTTTTCATCTTTAAATAAATCACTTTCTAAAATCTTTGTATAGTCATAACTCATCATACAGTAGTTTTCATAATCCTTTATATTTACTTTATCATCTGGATTAGAAAGATAATAATCATATAAATTTAAAAGTTTTTTACCATTTTGGGCGATACTTTCTACAAGTACTCCTTTGTCATAATATTTTGGATTATTTTTTTCCATGCCTTTACATTCAGCTAAAGTATATAGTGGTGCATCACTGTTAAAATATTTATTTATAACATATGACCAAAATACTTCACTGTATGAAAAAAGTGGTGTATTTAATGGTTTAGTTTTTGATATTGGTTTAAATATATATTCCTTATTATCAAATTCATATACTGGAAATGTTTTTATAGATTTAACACTACTATGGTTTTCTGTTACTAAGTCTCTTGTTTTATCATAAAACTCTAGTTCTTTTACATCAAAATTTATCATAATATCTCCTCTTCTTGGTCATATATTCTATCATTTATTTATTATTTTTTAAATAGATTTATTTTCTTTACTATTTATTTTTTCATAATGCTTTACTATTTCTTTATCATAAAACATTATCTTTTCATCTGGCATAACAAGCATTCTATCAATATTTAAATTATCAACAAATTCTATATTATGCGATACTAATAATATTGTCCCTTTATATTCTTTAAATGCATCTGCAATTATTTTTTGGGTTTTAGGATCTAAATGGTTTGTTGGTTCATCTAGTATTAACAAGTTAGTTTCTTCTATAGCAAGTTTTGCAAGTGCAAGGCGAGCTCTTTCTCCAGGAGAGAGTACACCTGCTTTTTTATAAACATCATCACCAAAGAATAAAAATCTTCCTAAATAACTTCTTAAATTTTTAGGTGAAATATCAATATTAGAAAAATTTTCAAGTATTGTTTTATCCTTATCTAATGTTTCATGTTCCTGTGCATAATATCCAATTTTTGTCTTATCATTAATTTTAATTTCACCTTTATTAGGTTTTAGATTTCCAACTATAAGTTTTAAAAGTGTTGTTTTACCTTTTCCGTTTTCTCCAACAATTAAAAATCTTTCACCTTTTTTTAAACTAAATGATAAGTTATATATTAGATATCTTTTTGCATCATCATTATATTTAAAATATAAATTTTTAACTATTAATGGTTCTTTAGAGCTTTCTTTACTTTCATTAATATTTATTTTTACATTCTTATCTTTTTCAAGCTTTTCTTTTTGATTTTCTAATATTTTATTTAATTTTTTCTCCCTATCTTCTACTATTTTCTTTCTTTTACCAGATGCTGATGAATATTTATCAATAAAGCTTTTTAATTCTTTTATTTTTTCATCTTCTTTTTCTTCTTCTCTTAATTTTGTTTTTTTCTCTTCTTCATGTAATTTTAAGAATCTATCATAGTTCCCATTATAAAGTTTCATATTCTTTGTCTTTTTATCAATATATAATGTTGCATCTGTTATTTTATTCAAAAAATCTACATCATGAGAAATTATAAAAACTGATTTCTTATAGTTTCTTAAAAAGTTTATTACATAATCTCTTGTATTTTCATCTAAATGGTTAGTTGGTTCATCTAACAGCATTATATCTGCATTAGAATAAAGTACTCTTGCAAAGGCTACTTTAGATTTTTCTCCACCAGATAAGTCTTTTATTTTTTCATCTAATAAATCTATGTCTATTTTCATGTTATCTATTATCTTTAAAAGTTCTGATTCTGCCGAATACTGATTATATTTTGTAAGATTTTTTTCTATTTTATCTATTTGTTTATAAAGAGTTTTTTCTTCTTTTGAAGATGGGGATTGTGCAAGTTTAGTGTATGCATCTTGCAAGTCCTTTTCAAGACTTTTTATTGGTCTTCCTTCTTCTAAATATTCAAGTACTGTTACATTACTTTTTAAGTAGTCATCACTTATTACTTGAGGTAAATATGATATATCTTTATCTCTTTCTATAATTACCTTGCCAAAATTAGGTTCAATATTTTTTAGGACAATATTAAAGAAAGTAGTTTTACCTGCACCATTAACGCCTACTATTCCTACTTTTTTGTCATCAGGTATATAAAGATTAACATCTTTAAATATATCTTCTATTCCAAATGCTAAGCTTAAATTCTCTACTTTCATAAAATCCTCTTATATTATTTTAGCAACATTCATTCCATTTTCTAATGCCTTTTGCATG
>ONSL01000023.1 GCA_900320505.1 uncultured Eubacteriales bacterium | reverse complement strand
TCCAACTTGTGTATTTGGATCTTTTGATCTTTTACTTGCAAGAGATGCAATTCCCATAAAGAATTCATCCCAACTAATATATTCTTTTCTTTTATTCATTTCTTTACACTCCTTACAAAAATAAAAGCAGATACCAAATATGATATCCGCTTAATGACTGTATAAGTCACAAATTCTCAGCATCTCTGCCGAATGTCCGTATAGGACTCAATTGATTTACATCAATCTAACATACTTATATCATATTTTATGCTTATTTGTCAAATATTATACTTCTTGATTAGTTAAATAATTGATTATAGCCTTGTCAATTTTTTCGAGAATCTTTCCATCACAAACAACTCTTTTATTGTTGAGCAATATTCTCTTTTTGCTTATTGTTTTTATTTGCGTTATACAAGCATAGGTTGTTTTCTTATACTTATCATATTCTGATATGTTTGCAATTAGCTTTCCTAAATTTAACGTTTTGTATCTTTTCTTAGATGTAAGAGGAAGAACTGTAATTGAATCGGTAGATATATTTTCATCTTTATTTAAAACAATAGCAAAATGTGTGTTTGAAAGTTCAGAGCCAACGTTTACACCGAAATCCACTTTTATTACTTGTCCTCTCTTATACCTTAACTTTTTCTCTTTAGCGCCTACACTTTCATCTTTAAAAAAAGTGCTTTCCTTATTCAACAAATTATCTAGTTTACTAAACTTTTTTGTTTTAGAATCAAATGCTTCCTTGAAATTTTTACATGCATTATCTATTTTACTTAACTGCTTTTTTATCAATTGTTGACATAATTTAACCCTCCTAAAAATATTTTAACACATAGACTAGTTATTTTAAAGAATTTGTTATATACTTTATATGTATACTAGAAAGGGGAATTTATGAAAGCATTAAAAAAAGATGAATTAGAAGCGATAGATGGTTATTTTAGAGCAGCTAACTACTTATCAGTTGGACAGCTTTATTTGCTTGACAATCCACTTCTAAAAAGAGATTTAACTATTACTGATATAAAAAATAAATTAGTAGGTCATTGGGGAACGGTACCTGGTCAAAATTTTATATATGCGCATCTTGATAGAATTATTAAGAAAAATAATTTGAATATGATTTATATTTCTGGACCTGGACATGGAGGAAACTCCATGATTGCAAACAACTATCTAGATGGAACATACACTAGATATTATCCAGATATTACTGAAGATGAAGCAGGTATGCAAAAGCTATTTAAGCAGTTTAGTTTTCCATTTGGAGTATCTTCTCATGTTGCTCCTAATGTACCTGGATCAATTAATGAAGGAGGAGAGTTAGGATACTCACTTTCTCATGCAGCAGGAGCAGCACTTGATAATCCAGATTTAATAGTATCATGTGTTGTAGGAGACGGTGAGGCTGAAACTGGACCTCTTGCAACAAGCTGGAATATTAATAAATTTTTAAATAGAGAAAAAGATGGAATTGTATTTCCAATTCTTCATAGAAATGGCTTTAAGATTGCAAATCCAACTGTATTTGGTAGAATGAGTGAAGATGAAATAGGATATTTCTTTACTGGACTTGGATATGAAGTATATTTTGTAACAGCAGAAGGAGATATTGCAAAAACACACGAAGCAATGGCAGAAGCACTTGACTCCATTGTTAAGGACTGGAAAAAGATTAAAGAGGGTAAATCTAAAAGATATCCAATTCTTATTCTTACAACACCAAAAGGGTGGACTTGTCCTAAAAAGGTAGATGGAAAAGAAATTGAAGGATCATTTAGAGCACATCAAATTCCATTTACAATTGATAAAGCTAATCCATCACACATAGATACACTTGAAAAATGGCTTAAGTCATATCATCCAGAAGAGTTATTTGATTCCAAAGGCAGATTAAAAGCTAAATACAGAAAATTTATTCCATCACCAGATAAATGCATGGGAGCAAACCCTCATGCAAATGGTGGACTTCTAACAAAAGACATTATTACACCTAACTGGAAAGAATATACAATAAATATTCCAAAGCCAGGATTGCTTGAAGACTCTGATACAACTAATTTAGGAGCTTATGTTAGAGATTTGTTTGTCCTTAATGCAAAGAACAAGAATTTTAGATTTTTTGGACCAGATGAAGCTTTATCAAATAAACTTGGACATGTTTTTGAAAAAGAAAACAGAACATGGAATTTTAAAGCATATAATTCAGATGAATTTTTAAGTCCTGATGGTAGAGTAATGGATTCATATTTATCTGAACATTTATGTGAGGGAATGCTTGAAGGATACTTGCTTACTGGTAGATATGGTTTTATGGATTCATATGAGGCATTTGTTAGAATAGTTGATTCAATGGCAAGTCAGCATGCAAAATGGATCAAAACTGCAAAAGAAGTTTCTTGGAGAAAGCCTATACCTTCTCTTAACTATCTACTTGCAAGTCATGTTTTCCAGCAAGATCATAATGGATATACTCATCAAGATCCAGGATTCTTAAACCATTTAGCTACTAAAAAGGCAGATATAGTAAGAATGTATTTGCCACCAGACACTAATACACTTCTTGCAACATTTGACCACTGCATTAAAACTAAAGATTATATAAATGTTATTATTGCAAGTAAGCATGAACGCCCACAGTGGCTTTCAAAAGATGATGCTGACGTATTCTGTAAGAAAGGTCTTGGAATATGGAATTTTGTTGCAAACGATCCTGATCCAGATATAGTAATTGCTTGTGCAGGAGAAACTCCTACAATGGAAGCAGTCGCAGCAGTAGATATTTTAAAAAGTTCAATAAAAACATTAAAGGTTCGTTTTGTAAATGTTATTGACCTTATGAGACTCGTCTCTAACGATCATCATCCACATGGACTTACAGATTCTGATTATGATGCAATATTTACAAAAGATAAACCAATTTTATTCAATTTCCATGGTTATCCATCTCTTATACATGAACTAACTTATAATAGACACAATACTAATTTACATGTTCATGGATATATGGAAGAGGGTACAATTACAACACCATTTGATATGAGAGTTAAAAATAAGGTAGATAGATTTCATCTTGTTATGTCTGCATTAGACCTTCTTGATAAGTATAAAGACGTTTCCAAACCACTTTATGATTGGTGTGAAGAAATGCTTAAATATCATGATGATTATATAAGAAAATTTGGTGTTGATATGCCATATATTACTGAATATAAATTTAATTGTTCAAAATAAAAGAGCCTAATTTTTAAGCTCTTTTTTGTTTAGATAAATTATAATTCCAAAGTATAACGATACACTAGGACTCATTAATACATGCCCACTTGTTTCGCTTATTAATAATAATAGTATAAACATAAATAGGTATATTCCTTTTAATTTTGATTTATAACCAATATATATAATATAAATAAGCATTAATATAAATCCTATTATTCCATATGTATAAAATAAATCAAATAAGTCTATCTCTACATCTTTTCGTGTTATATTTCTGTTAATTCCAAACATCTTATTTAAAATATTTGATTTATAATATAATTTATGATTTTTTGAAACAAAACTAAATCTATTATTAAATATGACCTTATTTACATAATTTAAACTAAATACATTATTTACCTTAAAATATTTTTTCTGTATTTCAGCATTTTTATATGTTGATGTATTTGTTATAAGAAAACTTGATAAAAATACAATAGCAACTAACAACAACATAATAAAAATCTTTGATTTAATACTTTTCTTTATGAAATATTCTTTAAATGGATTATATAGAAAATATAGGAAAAGTATTATTAATCCACCAAGAATAACTTTAGTTCCAAGCGTCATAGAAAGAATTGCAGTTAAAGCTGAAAGAATAATACAAATTATATATTTTTTCTTCTTTTGAAGATAATTTATTGATATTCCAAGTAGCATTATAACTATTGCACTAAATTCATTTATTGAATTAAAAAGTCCTTTAAATCCTACTTTTTTTACACCATCTTCATATATTTCATTACCAAATCCAAATATCCATGATATGTAGTAGATTGCAAGATATAAAACAAGTTCATATACAAAATATTTATTATCAATATCATCCTTATAATAATAGAAAAATACTAGTGTAAATGGTAAATAGAATAGTTTAGTTATATACTTAACTGACTTAATAATAGAATAATGAAAGCCAAATATATATACAAACATAAATATAATTAAAGGTATATAAAGAAGTTCAAGTGGCTTATCCTTTTTTTCTTTAATTAGATATAAAGTTATTAGAACTAAAAAGATACCTCTTACTATTAAATTTATATTAAGAAAATTTAAAGTATAAGATATGTCGAGTAGTGGTTGCAAAAGAATAAATATAATCATTAATTTTTCCATATTTAACACCTATTTTTATTTTATTAAATTTACAAACTTTTGTAAACAATAGTTAAATATTTGACAACAAAAGTTGACTTAAAACGTCAATAGTTTATAATAAAGTTAAGGGAAAGGCACATATTATGAATTACAATTATTATAGGATGTTACAAAAAAAAGAATTTAAAAGGAATATGACATTTGTACTTTTAGTACTCTTATTTGCAACCGTCTCTACTTATCTTATTTATAATAAATTTAAAGATGTAAGAGATAGTAAGATGAGGCTTCCCAATATTAGTGTTACATTTCATGATGGAGAAAAAATTGTAATAGATAAATATGCTCCAATAAGAGATAGTGTAGGGCTTTCAACTAAAGCATATAAGATTACAATTAAAAATAATACTAATAAAAAAGCAAAATATAGCATAGTATTAAAAGACGATAGAAAAAAATTAAAAGAGTTTAAAGATAGTACGTTTCTTCCTAGATCTGCATTAAAATATAGTATTCATGAAGAGGGAAAAGAAGCTAAGATATATAATCTAGATGATGCAGATGAAAAGATTTTGACGGAGACATTAGATCCTAAAGCAGAAGCTAATGTAAAAATCAGAATTTGGGCAACTAAAAGTGATATAGAAAGTGGTAGTTATTACTATATAGGAAAGTTAAGTGTAATTGGAGGATAATATGAAAAATAATGATAAAAAAGATAAATTGAAGAAAGCATTGCCAGTAATTATAGTTGTATTTGTAATTGCAATCATAGTTTGCATAGGTCTTTCTTATGCTGCAGTTTCTTTTACTGAAAAAGGAAATAAACAGCATACAGTAAAAACAGGAACTCTTATTGTTAGTTTGGGAAGTGATAGTGATCTTAATCTGACATCAGCTGTGCCAGTATCTGATTCAAACGGACTTGCATCAACACCATATACATTTACTGTAAAAAATACAGGATCCGTTGACTCTAAATACCAAATTTTAATAATTGATGATGATGAAAAGTATGCAAGTGATAATTGTGCCAATAAAAAAATGCCTTGGGAAGATATAAAATATAATTTATCTCTTGATACTGCTAATTCAAAATTAAATTCTGGTGATGAAACAAATACAGATGAAGAAGACAAAACAAAAGTTGCTTTACTTCCTTCTGATAACATATTAAAAGAAGATATTATTAAAAAAGGAGAAACTAAAGCATACAATCTAAGAGTATGGATTAGTAGTGAAGCTGGCAATGAAGTATCTGACACACATTTCCATTCTAGAATAAAAGTAAAAGCAATTGTTTCTGACAGAAATAACTTTGATACAGGTGAATAAAATTGAGAGTTATAATTTCAGCAGGTGGAACAGGAGGCCACATTTATCCTGCACTTGCAATAATAAATAAAATAAAGGATATGGAGCCAGATGCTTCTATCCTTTATATTGGAACAACAGACAGAATGGAAAGCAAATTAGTGCCATCACTAAAAATTAAGTATATAGGACTTCCAATGAAGGGACTAGATAGACACCATATACTAAATAATTTTAGTGTATTAAAGATGTATAAGAATTCATATAAAAAATCAATTAAAATAATAAAAGATTTTAAACCAGATATCGTTATTGGAGTAGGGGGATATATTACTGCACCAGTTCTTAAAGCAGCAACCCATCTTCATATAAAGACAGCAATTCATGAGCAAAATAGTACTCCAGGAATTACAAATAAGATGCTTTCTAAAAAAGTAGATAAAATATTTATTTCAATGAAAGAGTCTTCAAAATATTTTCCAAAAAATAAAACTTTCTTTACTGGTAACCCTAGATCACAAGAAGTAATAAGTGAAAAGGCTATAACAAAAAAAGAACTTGGATTTGATGAAAAACCATTAGTTGTCATTGTAATGGGATCACTTGGTTCATATACAATTAACAAAGAAGAAGTAAAAATAGTTGAAGAAAATGAAAAAAATATGTATAATATTCTACTGGTAACAGGTGAGAAATATTTTGATTCATATAAAAATATTAAAGTGCCAAATAATATAAAAATTGTACCATTTGAAAAAAATTTAACAAGAATTTTAAAGAGTACTGATTTAATTGTAACTAGGGCTGGAGCATCTACTTTAGCAGAAATTACTGCACTTGGTGTTCCAAGTATTTTAGTGCCTAGTCCATATGTATCTGAAAATCATCAATATAAAAATGCAATGACACTTGTGAATAATGGTGCTGGAGTACTTCTCGAAGAGAAAGATTTTAATAAAGACAATTTAGTTAAACTAATTGATGAATTGCTTTCTGATAAAAAACGTCTTGCAAATATGAAAAAAAATGCACTTTCTCTTTCGACACCAAACAGTTGTGATGTCATATATGGAGAAATAAAAAAACTAATAGGAGAATAGCTATGGAAGGATTAATAGAAGAACTTAAAAAATTAAATATTAAAATAGAAGAAAATGTTCTTCTATCTAATTACACTAGCTACAAAGTTGGTGGTAAAGCAAGATTAATTGTTTATCCATCAAATGAAAAAGCTTTAGTAGAAACAGTAAAACTTATAAATAATGCTAATCTAAAGTTTAAATTACTAGGTAATGGGACTAATTTACTCTTTAGTTCAAAAGACTATAATAATGTTTTAATTAAGCTATCAAGTTTTAATAAAATAGAAGTTAAAGGTAACAAAATATATGCTGAAGCGGGAGCGCCACTTCCTCGTCTTGCAGTTCTCGCTAAAAATGCATCACTTACAGGACTAGAATTTGCAGCAGGTATTCCAGGAACATTAGGTGGAGCAATTTTTCAAAATGCTGGAGCATATAAAAGTGATATGGGATACGTTATTCAAAGTGTTAAAGTATTAACACCAGACTATAGAATTATCAATTTTACTAATAAAGAATGTGAGTTTCATTATAGAACATCATTTTTTACAACACATCCTGGATATATATGCTTAAGTGCAATAATTTCACTTAAATATGGCTCAAAAAATGCAATCGAATCAGTTATGAAAGATAGACTTGATAGACGTCTTGCATCACAACCACTTTCTTATCCATCTGCAGGCTCTGTTTTTAGAAATCCAGATAATGCAGACCCAGCTGGAAAACTTATTGAGGATTTAGGTCTTAAAGGTCTTAAAATAGGTGGTGCAGAAGTTTCAACAAAACATGCCAACTTCATAATTAATGCAAATAATGCAAAAGCAGAAGACATTCATAAATTAATTCTTTTTGTTAAAGATAAAGTAAAGAAAGAATATGGTATTGATTTAAAAATCGAACAAGAATTTGTAAACTGGGAGAATTAATATGGCTAAAAGAGTAAAAAGAAAGGTTAAAGTTAAAAATGTTCTTAGAATTATATGTATTATTCTAATTCTTTCGCTTGTCATCTATATTTTGCTAAATAGTAAGATAAATAATATTGTAATAAGTGGTAATAATTATTTAACAGATGATCAAATTATTGAAGAAGCAGGTTTAAAAGATTATCCAAGTTTTTTCTTTAATTTTGATACTGAAATAGAATACAAATTAAAAAAGAATCCTGCTATTAAAAGTGTTAAAATTAAAAGAAGTTTCTTCAATAATATTGAAATTGATGTAAAAGAATATAAAGTTGTTTTAAAATATAATGGAAAATACTATATGCAAAATGGAAATAGCATTGAATATAGCGAAGATTTAAGAGTACCAACTCTAATTAATGAAGTGCCTCAAAAGAAATTTAAAGATTTGTGTGATAACTTAAGTTTAGTTAAAAGTGATATATTAGGTAAAATATCAGAACTTGAGTATACTCCTAATACCTATGATGATGGAAGATTTCTTCTTTACATGAATGATGATAATTCTGTATACTTAACACTTACTAAATTTGAAAAGATTAATTATTATGATGATGTATTAAAACAGCTTGAAGGTAAACGTGGATTTTTATATCTAGATAGTGGTAATCATTTCAAGATAATGGAATAGACATATTTAGCATAATATGTTATAATATAGGTGTATTAAATGAAGGAGACTTCATATAATATAAAAGGCTGTATGGCCTTGAAATAAAAAAGTAGGAATACCCTTGCCAGAGTAGGGAACGAAAAAAGTAGGAATACCCTTGCCAGAGTAGGGAATGAAAAAAGTAGGAATACCCTTGCCAGAGTAGGGAATGAAAAAAGTAGCTAGGTTTACTGCCTAGCTTTTATTATAGGAGATGATTTTCATGAATAAAACATTAAAAATTTGTTATCTAGATGATGAATATATAAATTATCTCCGCAAATTTGATTCAAAAGTTGCATATAATAAGAATAAAACTAGGCCTTATATTGGTATCGTCTATACATTTAATAATTTAAATTATTTTGCACCACTCTCCAGTCCAAAGCCTAAACATTTAAAAATGAATAACAAAGCCATCGATATTTTTAAAATTAATGATGAAGATAGATTAATTAAACTTAATATATAAATAAAAGTAGGTGCATAAAATGAAAAATAGGATATATATTTGTATTGATTTAAAAAGTTTTTATGCATCTGTTGAATGTGTGTTAAGAGGTCTTGACCCATTAACTACTAATCTTGTAGTTGCAGACTCATCTAGAACTGATAAAACTATATGTCTTGCTGTTTCTCCATCCCTTAAACAGTATGGTATCCCAGGAAGAGCTAGACTTTTTGAAGTAAAAGAAAAAGTAAGAGAAATTAATACAGAAAGAAGAAAGCATATCTACCACAATTTTTATGATAAATCTTTTAATGATAATGAATTAAAGTCTAATAAAAATTTAAAGCTTGATTTTATAATTGCAACACCACAAATGAAAAAATATATGAAATATAGTACAGATATTTATAAGATTTATTTAAAATATTTTTCTAAAGATGATATTCTAGTTTATTCTATTGATGAATGTTTTATTGATATAACTGATTATTTAAAAATGTATAATATGAGTCCTAGAAAACTTGTAACTACAATAATTCAAGATATAGTTAAGGAAACAGGAATTACTGCAACTGGTGGTATTGGAACCAATATGTATCTTGCTAAAGTTGCAATGGATATTGTTGCAAAACATGCTAAAGCTGATAAGTATGGTGTTAGAGTTGCAGGGCTTGATGAAATGTCATATAGAAAACTATTATGGGACCATAAGCCCCTTACTGACTTCTGGAGGATTGGAAGAGGCATATCTAAAAAGCTTAATGATAATGGAATGGAAACTATGGGTGATGTTGCATTTATGTCTCTTAATCATGAAAATTTGCTTTTTAAGCTTTTTGGTGTTAATGCTGAACTTTTAATTGATCATGCATGGGGATGGGAAAGTTGCAGTCTTCATGATGCTAAAAAATATAAACCTAAAAGTAAAAGTTTGTCATCTGGACAAGTACTTCATAAACCTTATGAATATGGTAAAGCAATGCTTATTGTTTCAGAAATGGCAGAGCTTTTAACACTAGATTTAGTAAAAAATGATTATGTAACAGATGAAATTTTTTTAAATATTGGATATGATGTAAAAAATGATAATTATACTGGTCCATATGTAAAGGACTATATTGGAAGATATGTTCCAAAACCAGTTCATGGAAGTATTAAATTATCGCATAAAACGTCATCAACAAGCTATATAACTAAAAAAACTATAGAACTTTATAAAAGTATTGTTAACTCGAATTTGTTTATTAGAAGGATAAATATTGCTGCAGTAAATCTAGTAAAAACAAGCGATGCTTTAAAAGAAACTATTACTGAGCAGCTTGATTTATTTACGCCTATATCTCAAAAAGAAAATATAGAAGAAGAATTAAATATGGAAAAAGATGAGAAAAAGGTTCAAGAAACCATATTGAAAATAAAAGAAAAATATGGAAAAAACTCCATTTTAAAAGGAATGGATTTAGAAGAAGGAGCTAGAACTATTGAAAGAAATAAAGAAGTAGGAGGTCATAAAGGATGAGTAATTATGAAAGAATAATTAATTTACCTCATTATGAACTTAAATATCATAAGAAAATGAGTATAGAATCAAGAGCTGCTCAGTTTTCTCCCTATGCTGCACTTACTGGATATGATGATAATATAAAAAATGCTGGGAAGATAATTTCTAAAGAAAAAACTTTAAGTGATGATGAAAAAGAAATTATTAATATGAAACTTCAAGTTATTAATGAAAATCAAAATGATTTACCTATAACAGTTTTTTATTATGATAGTGAAAATAAAATATATAAAGAATATACTGGAACTATTAAGAAAATAGATTCAATAAAAAAGATTATTAAATTTAATGATAAAAAAGCAATAAATTTTAATGACATTTATGATATTAATATAAAAAATAATAGTATTTAATTTTACTATTATTTTTATATGAAATATATTGCTAGCATTCCAAAGAATCCTACTATCATTGCAATTAGTAGTACTATAACTACTATCCTCATTACTTTTTTATTCACTTTAACCACCTCTTCAATTATATCATATTTTAAATATTTTATACATATAATTTTATGGGTGATAATATGGATAAATATAATAGTATTAGAAATAAAAGATTATTTAATAGTTTAATTTTTATTATTATTTTATTCTTTATTATAGGTATTTTTGTAACTATATTTTTATCAAAGCAAGATAATAATATTATAAAAGATAGTCTAAATAATTTTTTAATTAATATTAAAGATAATAAAATAGATAATTTTTATATAAAAAATACCATTATAAGTTATGTTATCTGTAACACTATTATATTTATTCTTACATTAAGCATTATAGGTATCGTAGTTAATATTATATCTCTTGCATATAAATCATTTAGTTTATCTTTTACTATTTTTAATATTATTAAAATATATAAACTAAAAAGTATATTTTTAATTAGTTATGTTATACCTGACATCTTTAATTTATTTATTAGTCTAGTTTATAGTTATTATTTAATAAAATTTAGTAAGAAATTAATAGATAAACTATTTAGAAAGAAAGACTACAACATAAAGTCATTATTAAAGAAAAATTTAAAACTATATATTATCTGCTTAATAATGTTTATTATTAATACTATTTTAAAGTTATATGTTGTTCCTAATATGATAAAGCCTTTTATAAATAAAATAATGTAAAATTCTAAAAATGAGTGGAAATAAAATTTCACTCTTTTCTATTGTATATTTTAAAAAAATTTGTTAATATGAATATAGTAGGAGAGAATATGAATAGTAAGGGTTTCACATTAATTGAACTTATTGCTGTTATAGCAATTACTGCAATCATTAGTTTGATGAGCCTACCATCTCTTGCAAATGTTATTACAAATAACAGTACAAGAGTATGTGATAATTATGCAAAATCAATGATAGTTGCAAGTAAAAGCTACATACAAAAAGAAGGTAGAGATATTAAAGAAAGGTATGGTGGAACATTTCCAAGTTCATACACATTGCATCTTGAAAGTGAATTAATAAATGGAGGATATATAGAACCTTTTGCAGATAGTAGAACAAAAATTAATTCAAGTGATGCAATAGTACTTGTCACATTAGAAAGTGGGAACACATACACTTATAAAGTTTACATGAAATGTATGAAATCAACTGGTGGAGACGAATTAATAAAAGAATATAAGTAAGATGGAAAAAAAGATAGAGGTAGAAAAATGAGATTAAATAAAAAAGGTTTTACTTTAGTAGAAGTTCTAGCAGCAGTTGTAATACTAGGAGTAATTGGAGGAGTTGCAGTACCAAGTGTAACAAATAATTTAAATAAAGGACATGAAGATTATTGTGAATCAAATGCAGAAACAATGAAAAACATGGCGAGAGAATATTTTAATGATCATCAAACACTTATGCCAAAAGAAATAGGAGATAAAGCTGAAGTGACAGCAAAAACTCTTATAGATGAAAAATATATTGATAAATTAACAGATTATGATAACACACCATGTTCATTAGATACAAGTAAAATAACGATTGTTAAATTAACAAATAGTAATTATGATTACAGTTATTCTATTTCATGTGGTAAATGTACAGATATAATTAAAGATAACACAACAGGTAAAGAAAATGTAAAAGCATCAATATCATATACTCCAGATGGAGGATCAAACACATCTAGTCATGATATAACAGTTAAAATTAATTTTGCAGATAATGGAGTTCCTATTTATAGTTATAAATATGAGATATATAGGAAAACATCAAGTGGTGATGAAATAGTAGGTGGAATTACAAATTATAAAAAATATAAGAGTAAAGAAGTAGATGTAAAACTAGATTCTCAAGGAACATATTACATTAAAACTTATGCAATAAACTCGGTAGGAAATAAAACAGAAGCGCAAAGTAGAGATTATACATTAAATTATCCATTTAGTTGTAGTAATATGAGACTATCATCTAATAAAACTGAAAATGTATGGTCAAATGGAGAATTTGACTTCACATTTAATAAAAGTGGAGGAATATACTCATACGACGTATATGTAAGAATAGATGGAGGAGCAGATACACTAGTAATTAATAGAGCAACAAATAGAAAGAGTTTAAGTTATCCATCAAGTTTATCTCATACATATGAAATAAGAATAGTAGCATATGATGAAAGAGGAAATAAATGTAATACAAGAACATATACATATAAACAAGATAACATACCACCAACATGTGTAACAAGTGGAGGAAGTTATACTTGGGTAAATAGAGATGTAACAATATATGGAACAGATTATGATAATTCAGGAACATATTATCAGAATTCAGGACCGCTTCGTGATATATCAAGAACATTAACATACGATACAGATGAAGATTATTCACCAGGAACAGTATATGATATAGCAGGAAACTCAGCATATTGTGCAGCAGATCAAAGAGTTAGAATTGATAAAACAGCACCTCAATGTACAACAAGTGGTGGTAATGGTCCAGGATGGACAAATGGTAATGTAACAATAAATGGAACATGTAGTGATCCATATTCAAACGGTGTTAGAAGTGGATGTGCAACAAATGCACAGCAAACACTTTCAAGTGATACAGATACGAGATATTCACCTGGAACAGTAACAGATGTTGCTGGGAACTCAACAGTATGTGGAACAAATGAATGGGTTAGAATTGATAAGACACCTCCTAAATGTAGAAGAACAGGTAATATGGAAATATGGAGAAATAAAGCATCAAATACATTAATAGGACACTGTACAGATGACACAGTAGGAGGAGCATCATCAGGATGTACAGGAGATTCACAAAAGACATATACAGCAGAAGGAAATTATTCAGGAAATCCAGGACCTGTAAAAGATAATGCAGGAAATGTAGCACAATGTCCAAATGGACAAATAAAACTTGATAGAACTCCACCTAAAATAAAATGTCATGGAACAAGTGGATGGACTGATGGAACAACGAAAGTTAGCTACACTGCAAGTGATTCGTATTCTGGCCTTAAAAGTAATGCAAGTGGTTCTGATAATGTAACATCAAATAAAACATTTAAAGTTACTGATAACGTTGGATTAACAGCAACATGTACTCAACAAGTTAGTCATAGAAAAAGATATTATAAACAAACTAGAAAATGGGAAAAATGTCATACTGGAACTGAAGGACATTGCAAAGGAGGATATGTTTGTACAAGATATAGTTCTTACAAAGATTGTAATTATAACACAGTAGATGCTGCGACTAATGATTGCTATTTAAAATACCACGGCACATGCACATCACATATGCCAGGAAATACAAAGTCATGTGAATGCCAGTATGCAACAAGTTGTACAACTAAAAAAGGTGGTTGTGCTAGTGAAAAATGGGATTCATGCAAGACTTATGTCCCAAGCACATGTAAAGGTGGATATACAAGTTGGAAAGATTACGGTTGGGGCGGAAATTGTCAGCAGAGTAGTGAAACATGTCGTTATACAAAGACAAAAGAACAATATCATTCATAATTTAATGAAGAGTGAAATAAAAATTGGGTCTCCACGATTGAGTGGGGTAAAAAAAAGAGGTAGTCTCCACGTTCAAGTGGGGTCCTCTTTTTTTGATATATGCCAAAACTCCACGATTGAC
>ONSL01000088.1 GCA_900320505.1 uncultured Eubacteriales bacterium | reverse complement strand
TGCATCAAATACTCCTGTATATGTAGCAGGGTTTGAACGAGGACTTCTCCCTATTGGAGATTGGTCAATGTTTATTACTTTATCAATGTTATGTATTCCTTTAATTTCTTTGCAGGCGCCTGTTTTTATATTTGAGTTGTATAACATCTTATAAACATTTTTGTAGAGAACATCATTTACTAATGTGCTTTTTCCAGAACCTGAAACACCTGTTACACATATAAATTGACCTAGTGGGAATTTTACACTAATATTTTTCAGATTATGTTCTGTACACTTAATTGCCTCTAAATACTTACCTGTTAATTTTCTTCTATGTTTTGGAACTTCTATTTGTTTTCTGCCTGACAAGTATTGTCCTGTAATTGATTCTGGAACTTTTTCAATTTCTTCCGCGGTTCCTTGAGCCATTACATATCCACCATGAACACCTGCTCCTGGACCAATATCACCAATATCAATAACTTGGTCTGCTGCATACATTGTATCTGTATCATGTTCAACAACAATTACTGAATTTCCTAAATCACGTAATTTCTTTAGAGTGGCAATTAACTTATCATTATCTCTTTGATGCAGACCAATGCTTGGCTCATCTAGTACATACATTACACCTGTTAAACCTGAACCGATTTGAGTTGCCAGCCTAATTCTCTGAGATTCACCTCCTGAAAGTGTAGCTGCACTCCTTGATAATGTTAAATAATCTAATCCAACGTCAACTAAAAATTGCAATCTTGTAGAAATCTCTTTAATAATTTGTTCTGCAATTATTGTGTCTTTCTCTCCAAAACTCTAACAGATAATGCTTCCTTTTTTAATCTGTCCCCATGACAAACTGGGCATGGAGCTTCACTCATATACATTTCATAGAATTGAATCATTCCTTGCGATTTTGTTTCTCTATGTCTTCTTTCCAATATTGGAATAACTCCTTCAAATGGAATAGAATTCTTTCTTATACCAAAAGCACTTTCATATTCAAAATCAATAGGCTCATCACCAGTACCATACATTATTTTATCCATGAACCATCTTGGCAAATCTTTGATAGGCTTTGAAATATCTACACCATAATGTTTTGCTATTGATTCAAAATACATTTTTGCAATTGTTTTGCAATTGTTTCACCTTTTTTCATTGTGCTAGCGCCAAAGCATTTTACACCATTGTATAATGTAAGATTTTTATCTGGTACAAGTAAATCTTCATCCATCTTCATTAAATATCCAATTCCAGTACATTCTGGACAAGCTCCTTCTGGGCTATTAAATGAAAACATCCTTCTGGGCTATTAAATGAAAACATTCTTGGAGTAATTTCACTAAAGCTTATACCACAATCAGGGCATGCGTAATTTCCGCTATAAAGCTTTTCACCATCTTTTGTAGCTATTGTTACAAGATTGTCAGCAGCTTTCATTGCAATTTCAATTGATTCAGTAAGTCTAGCTCTTATATCATCTTTAATAACTAGTCTATCAATAATTATATCAATTGAATGCTTTTTCTTTCTATCAATATCTATATCATCCGTAATCTCATAGATTTCTCCATCAACACGAATACGTACAAATCCATTTTTTTCATAATTTTCTATTAGTTTTTGTATTCTGGTTCCCTCTTCAAGTTTCATTACATCATCAACAATTTGGTCAACTGTTTGCTTCTCAATTTTTTTACCACAATTAGGGCAATATGCTGTTCCAACTCTTGCATATAATAATCTTATGTAATTATAAATTTCAGTAACAGTCCCAACAGTAGAACGTGGATTCCTTGAAGTGGTTTTTTGGTCAATTGAAATTGCAGGTGATAAGCCTTCAATACTATCAACATCAGGTTTGTCCATTATACCTAAAAATTGTCTTGCATATGATGACAAACTTTCAACATATCTTCTTTGCCCTTCTGCATATAGTGTATCAAATGCAAGTGATGATTTACCAGAACCTTTGGAATAGTTAAATCAATATCTTTTAAATTATGTTCTTTAGCTCCCTTTATTACTATGTTTTCCAAGTTTTACTCCTTTTCTTATTAATCTAATTAAATTAATCTAATTAAAATTTATGTAATTTCATTTAAAAATACTTAATACAAAACTTCGTTCCTGTATTACCAGACTCAACTGTTATTTTTCCATTATCACTTTCTATTATTGTTTTTGATAATGCAAGGCCAATTCCAATGCTATCTTCTTTTGCATTTTTCCCTTTGTAAAAACGTTCAAATATGTGGTTAATGTCACTTTCATCAATTCCATCTCCAAAATCTTTTACTGTAATAAAT
>ONSL01000006.1 GCA_900320505.1 uncultured Eubacteriales bacterium | reverse complement strand
TTTTATAAAAATGAATATAAATATTATAATGTAAATATCAAAAGTTTCAACTTATCAAAACTAATCAATTTACTACTCAGTATTATACGTGATATAATAAGTATTAAATCGGAGGTGTATTATGAGTTGGGAAACTATTAGAGTAAACAAAATTAAATGTCCTTGTGGAAAAGGAACAATAAAACAAGAAATAAAAGGTGATGATTGGAATAGAATAGAAGAAGAAACTCCAATCATTCAATGTGATGAATGTTCTAAAAAATATAAAATAGAATCAGAGTATTTTAATCCAAAACCTGCACATGATTATACAGTTTATTATTGTATAAACAAAAACAATCCAGATGAGAAAATAAAATTAAATATCTAGAGCATCATATCGATGCTTTTTTTGTCAAAAAAGAGTTAATTGTTCTCCACTTTTCGATAACTTAATTTCTCTTTTATTAAAAAAATTGTCATATTTTTTTAAAGTTTTCTCAAATTCATCCATGTCATCATTAATTCTATATTTTGGGAAAAAGCTAATACAATATAATTTGTGATAATTACTATTAGGATTGTTAGGTCTATTCAAGCAATGATCAACAATTGGAAATAATTTAACAGCCAAATCTTTTTTTCTATCATTATCTACATCACCATGTATTAAAGCAATCGATTCGCCTAAAAATAAATCTATTAGTTGTAAAAAGACATTCTTAGTTTCTAAACAATTTTCATCAGTTGTTGGAATAAAGCTAATTTCATCGCAATTCATTATAATATTGTCTTCATTCCAATTTGCATAATTAATAATTTGCTTTCTAAAATACCTATGGTTTTCCATTTCACCAATATCATGATATATATTATCAACAATCACAGTGTCATAATCTGATAAAAGATGTTTAATGCCATATAAAATAGCAGTTCTAAAAAATCTACAATAAATATTCTCATCAATATTTGTATATTCATCACCTGATTTAAAATATGACTTATCTAATTTGCAATAATCAATTCCTAGAATGTTTATAAAAAAATCTTTATCAATAAAATTATTTAAGATATAATCTGTCCATTTATCTGCTGTTTTATATATATACCCATTTTGAGATTGAGTATAATGTATTTTTTTCTTGTTCATTTCATGATACTTGCAATTTTTTTTACAAGTAAGATAGTTTTCTTTGGCACCGCATCTTAAATTATTCAAGCTATTTGAAACATCGTCTATTTTAGCTGTTGGTACAATACATACCCCTATATAGTTCCAATTCTGTGATTCTGAACATATTGTTTGACCAATTTTTCTATTTTTAGATTCATCACAAAAAATAGTTATATGAATATCTTTCATAGAATCCCCCCATTTAAAAATACCTTTAATAATTATAACATATAATCTCTAATTGTTGACTTATGATGAACTATTTTTTTATTAAATTTAATTAAATTTATTCCTACTGCAGTAAATTATGGTATAATGTATTTAGTAAATACTGCAGTATAAAAGAAAGGATGGATTTTTGTGCCAAATTATAATAAAGAATCAGCTAAAAAACAACTACAAGAATTAATTAACTTATACAATAGTAATCATGATTATTATATAAGTAATAGATATAATGAAAGTCAATGTAGATTAGAATTTATAGATAAGTTTTTTGAATGCCTAGGATGGGATGTTCAAAATAATCAAGGTAAGAAACCTCAATTAAAAGAAGTAACTGTTGAGTCATATGAACAAGAATTAGGAAAACCTGATTATACTTTTAATTTAAATGGCAGATCAGTTTTCTTTGTTGAAGCAAAGAAACCACATGTAGATATTAAAACAGACAAAGATCCATGCTTTCAAGCAAAAAGATATGGATGGTCAGCTAAGCATAAGATTGTTATTCTTACTAATTTTGAAAATTTAATTATATATGATACGTCCGTAATGCCAAAACCAGATGATGAAATAAATAATAATTTAGTTGGAATATACAATTATAAAGAGTATTATGATAAATTTGATGAAATATATTCAATGATATCAAAAGAAATTATATATAACGGAACATATGAAACATTATTTAATTCAAATGATAGTATTAGATTAAATGTAGATGAATTCTTTTTAAAACAAATAAATGATTGGAGATTAGAATTAGGGAATTTTTTATACAAAAAAGAAAAAAATATTAAAAATATTAATTTTGAAATACAAACGATTATTAATCAAATAGTGTTTTTAAGAATATGTGAAGATAGAAATTTACCATTATATAAAACATTAGCAAAGTCAACATCAAAGGATGAAACTTTGCAATCAGAATTATTAAAATTACTTACCATTTCTGATAGAACTTATAATTCTGGAATTTTTAAAAATAAAGAATTATTGCAACTTTTTGATAAAAGTATAATAAAAAATATAATTACATCACTATATTATCCAATTAGTCCATATGATTTTACAGTAATTAGTTCAGACATATTAGGTGAAATATATGAATTGTTTTTGTCTGAAACACTAGTTGAGGATAATGGAGTACTAAGATTAAAAGCTAAAAAAGAAAACTTAAATAGATCGATAGTTACTACTCCATTTGAAATTGTCAAATATATGACAGAAAAATCTATGGAAAAAATAATTGTTGGAAAATCTCCAAATGAAATAAAAAAAATGAAGTTTGCTGACATTGCGTGCGGATCAGGAATATTCTTAACAAATATGCTTGAATATATAATTAATTATTGTGAAAATTGGTATGAAGATAATAAAGAATTTTCTAAACTAGAAAAAACAAATAATAATTCATATAAATTACCTTATATTGAAAAACGCGAATTGTTATCATCATGTATATATGGTAATGATATTGACATTCAAGCTGTAGAAGTATCAAAATTTAGTTTATTATTAAAAGTTTTGGAAAATGAATCTATAAATACAGTTATTGATATTAATCCAATTCTTCCATCACTAGATATGAATGTTGAATTTGGAAATTCACTAATTGATTTTAACATGGCACCTTCAACAGATGATTATATAGAATTAAATCCTTTTTCATGGAATCTTGTATCACCAGGATTAAAATTCGATTTAATAATAGGTAATCCTCCATATGTTAAAACTAGTGATATGAAAAATTTATTAACTGAAAAAGAAATGAATATATATAAAGAAAAATATAAAACAGCCTACAAACAATTTGATAAGTATTTTTTATTTATTGAAAGAGCTATAAGTCTATTAAAAGACAATGGTAAATTATGTTATATAGTTCCTAATAAATTCATGAAAGTTGCTTCTGGTAAGGAATTAAGAAATTTAATTGCAAATAATAATTATTTGGAGTTGTTATTAGATTTTAATTATCAACAAGTTTTTATTAATCAAACAATATACACTTGTATTATTATGCTAAATAAAGAAGGAAACAATCAATTTGAATATAATTATATTACTGACTATAATAATTGGAAATTAAATAATTTAAGTGAGCAAAATATTATTTTTAATTCAAATGAAATAGATGACAAAATATGGATTCTTTCAAATGATTTAAAGAAAATGAACGATTTAAAAAAATTGTTTTCAAATTCACTATTATTATCAGAAATAGCTACACCTTTTAATGGTGTTCAAACAAGCTTAAATAATATTTATGTAATTAAAGGAAACGAAATAATAGATGATAATGAAAAATATTTAGAATTCATTAAAAATGATAAAAAGTATAAAGTTGAAAAGAATTTATTAAAGAGATATTATCAACCTATTACGATGCAAGAAAAAAACGTAAAAACTTATGATCCTCTATATACTGATAAATATATTATCTTCCCATATAACGAAAATGGAGAGCTAATTAATATTGATGACTTTCCTAAATTTAAAAACTATGTGGAAACATTTTATAACATTATAGCTCCACGACAAGTAACAGGAAATTCACAAGGAAGAGATGTTCCTAATTCAAATACTAGTAATTGGTATCAATACGGAAGAACACAAGCGTTAACAGAATTTAATAATCAAGATAAATTAATTGTTGGAGTTATGTCCAAGGAACCAATGTTCATGTTTGATAACAATAATTTGGTTATTCAAAGTGGAGGAACAGCAGGTTATTGTGGAATTAAATTAAAAGAAGATAGTCCATATTCATTAGAGTTCTTGCAAGCATACTTAAGTCATCCTATTATGACAAGTGTAATGGAATGCTTAGGAAGTGATTTTGAAGGTGGATTTTATTCAAGAGGAACTGTAGTATTAAATATTTTACCAATTATAAAAATAAATTTTGATGATGAAAAGGAAAAAGAATTATATTATTCAATTAATTCAAAGGTAAAATCAATAAATGAAATTAACGACAAAATTATGAACAACGAAGATATACAAAGTTTAGAAATAATTAATAGAATGAAAAGTAATTTTATAAAAGAAATAAACGATGATATCTATACTTTAATTGAAATGAAAGGATAGCTTATGAAATTAAAAAAAGATATATCTTTTAAGAAAGAACGAGGTGGATATTATACTCCTTTAAATCTATCAAGTTTCATAGTGAATTTACTAAATAAAGATAATTTAAAAATATTAGAACCTAGCTGTGGTGATGGAGCTTTCTTAGAAAGTATAATAGATAGTAAAAAAAAGAATAATAAGGTAGATGCAATTGAAATTATAAAAGAAGAATATGAAAAAGCTAAACATTTATGCAGTAAAAAGACCTTTATTAATATAGTTAATGATGACTTTTATAATTTTTATAAATCTACGAACGAAAAATACGATTTAATTGTAGGTAACCCTCCATATATACGTTACCAATATTTAACTGAAAAGCAAAGAAAAAGACAATCAGATGTATTATTAGAAAACAATATGGTTCCTAATAAATTAATTAATAGTTGGGTTTTCTTTTTGGTTGCTTGTGTTAATTTGTTAAATGATAATGGAAAAATAGGATTTGTAATTCCTGCAGAATTATTACAAGTAGTATATGCAGAGGATTTACGTGCTTTTTTAAAAAGAGAACTTAATAAAATAACAATAATATCATTTGATAATCTAGTATTTGATGATGCTGAACAAGAAGTTATAGTTTTAATTGGAGAAAAGGAAAAAGAAAAAAACAAATGTGAAATATCCAATTGTTCTTTCAAAGATATTAATGATTTAATTAAAAACTTTGATGAAAATAAATTAGAATATAGTAACCTAGTCGATGAAAGAAATAAATGGACTAACTATTATTTGTCAGATAAACAAAATGACTTAATAAATAAAATTAAAAGTGATGACAGATTTCAAAAATTTGAAGATATAGCTTTAATAAACGTAGGAATAACAACTGGAAATAATGATTATTTTTCTGTAGATAAGAAGACAGTTGATGAATATGATTTGGAATCAGTAGCATTACCTTTGATAGGCAGAAGTTCTCAAGCTCATGGACTATTTTTTGATAAAAATGACTGGCAGTTTAACATTAATAAAGGTGTTAAAGCATTCCTGCTAAATTTTGATGAAAGCATTGATTTTAATGAACTACCAACTAAACAACAAAAATATATTAAATATGGAGAAAAGATAGGAGCAAATAAGGGATATAAATGCAAAATAAGAAATAAATGGTATTGCATTCCTTCAATATGGGTTCCAGATGCTTTTTTCTTAAGAAGAAGTAATAATTATCCAAAATTTGTAATTAATAAAATCAATGCTGTTTCAACAGATACTATGCATAGAATTAATTTCTATGAAGGTGTAGATAAAAACATAGTTACACTATCTTATTATAATAGTATAACTTTTGCATTTGTTGAATTGAATGGTAGAAGTTATGGTGGGGGAGTTCTCGAAGTTTTACCTAAAGAAGTTTCAAACATTCTTCTTCCAAAAATAGAAAAAATGGACAAGAATAAAGTTGAAAATCTTTTAAAAACTATTGATGAAAAAATAAGAAACAAAAATGATATCGAAGAACTGCTTGATATAATGGATCAGGAGCTTTTAATTAATATATTAAAAATTGACAAAAAGATTGTTAATGAATTTAGAAATATATGGAAATTCATGGTAAATAGAAGACACAATCGTGGAAAGAGAGATAATTAATAAAAAATTATCTCTTTTTTTCAACCATATATATGGTTGATTTTGGTTAAGTTTCGACCATAATTACATTATTTTTAGTATTAAAAATAATAAGAGCATAAGAGATTTTCCCTTAAAACTATTAAAACCTAGATAAAATCTAGGCATTTAATAGGGAAAAACTTATTTTGCACTTGCAAAATTAGTCCATAAAAATGGACGACTAAATATAATAAAACCTTATTTTATAAGGATTTATTATGGTCGGAATTATGGTTGGAATCTTATAATTCATAATATATTGATATTTTATAATGGACTATTTATTTTTACTGGTTATAGACTCAACTTTAGTTGTTACTATTCCTAATTTAAACTTATTAAGTATGTTATCCGGATTATCAATATCTTTAATAATAGGAATAAGTCTAAATATTTTTTCATCAGGTTCAAGATTAAATACAATTTCATCAGGTATATCATTTATCGTATGATTGAATGTTGGATGAATATAAAAGTTAGTTGCATGATATTTATTTAATTCATTAATATAATCTTTTACTTGTGATTCTTTTAATGGATAACCAACATTAACTCTAAATGGTTTATTATTTGATATAAAGTAAACATTTTCTTTAAATATAGATTTTAATTTTAAATCAACTATTCTAATTCCATGTTTACAATTTTTATCTTTTTTAAAAGTCATAGATTCAATGTATCTAGAAATGAACTCTTGTTTTTCTTCTTTAGTTTTCATATCCCATTGAGCTAAGAAAAATTTATTATCATATCTAGTATTTAAGAATATTCTATTTATATCTCTTTTAACCATTACTTTTTCAGGGCTAAAATTATTTCTACTATTTAAATCTTTTTCATTTTCTAATTGTTTAGTTAAAGTATCTAATTTTTGATTAATGAGTTTTAAATCTTCTTTAAAATCATCTAGTTCAACTACTTCTTGCATATATGCTTTTTTAATTCTTTCTTTTTGTTTAGTTAATCTAATTATTTCTTTTTCTATATCAGATTTATCAACGTACATCTCTTTATCAGCAAATAATGGTAAGAATAAATCATTATATTCATTATCAAATTGTATTAGTTCTGCAACTAGAACTCTAAATGCATCTTCAATATATGTTTCTCTTATATTTTCATGACACTTTTCACAATTATAATAAACATACTTTCTTTTCTTTCCACCAGCACCTTTGCATTTCATTATTCTTCCACAATGTGGACATTTAATCTTTTGAAAGAAAGTATAAACTCTATCTCTTGTATAAGTTCTTTGATTAATGACTTTTTGTGCTTGGCATTCTTCCCAAATATATCTTGGAACAATTGGTTCAACAACATTCATATATATAATAGGTTCAAGTCCTTCTTTTTTACCAATAGATTTATATTGTTCCCAATCTCCCATATAAACTTTATTATTAATAATCTTTTCAATGTAGCAATCTCTCCATTTTTTATTTAAGACATTTTCATTATTAAATATAGTAGCTATTTGTAGATAAGTTTTACCTTGTAAATATAAATCAAATACTCTTTTAATAATTGGAGCAGTAGCTGGATCAATGATAGTTCTTCTAGTACTATCATTTTTATATCCTAAAGGTTTAACACCAGGTAAATGACCAGACTTAATTGCACCAACCATTCCAAACTTAGTTCTTTCAGACACGATTTCAATTTCTAATTGTGATAAGACAGTAAGCATTCTTACAAAGAATCTACCATTAGCAGTAGAAGTATTAACATCATCTCTATCACATACTAAATAAGTATTATGTTTTTCAAGTTGAGTTATTAGTTCTTCTAAGTCTCTAACTGAACGAGTAACTCTATCAAGTTTATATGCAACAATATAATTGATTCTTCCATCTCTCATATCTTGTAGCATTTCTTGAAACTTAGGTCTATTTTCCATATCTTTGGCAGATATACCAGCATCACAATAAACTTTATAGATTTCATAACCTTTATAATCACATAATTGTTTTAGCTTTTCTTCTTGTTCTCCCAAACTAAAACCTTCACGAGCTTGATCTTCAGTTGATACACGAATATAAATTCCTGCTATTTTTCTTTCTTCCACATTAAACCTCCCTTATCTAATACCTTATTAATATCATCATCTAATTTCTTTATTAATAATTCATATTCTTTCTTATTAATTAATTCTTCTTCAAGTAATTGTTTAAATAATACTTTTACATAATTTAAACTAAATACTTCTTGGACTGTTTCAAATTCTTTTTGATTTGCTTTTCTCATAATTTCCTTTCGTATTAACGAAAAAAGAGGAGTCAACAGTATCTAGTAAAGTCTAAATACTACTGACTCCTCATTATAATCAATATTATAAATTTTAAATTTGCACTCAATCATAGATGTACCTCCAATCTTAGAGAATACCTCTTCCATTGGTTATTTATAATATCACGATTATATTAAAAGTCAAGTAGCTTAGCCTTTTTAAACATAGTTTCAAGTTCTGAAAACTCATGTTTATCATTTAAAGAATTAATATAGAAACAATCAACACCATTGAAGAATAAGAACTTAATATTATTAATAATTACTTTGTGAGGATCTACATAAGCAATATTAGTTGGTTCTAGCTTAATTAAAGCACCTTTCTCGAGAGTAATAGATGTGGAAGTGTATTTACTTGCCCAATTTATTTTCTTTCTTAAATCAGGACTTAATTCAAGTTTTTCTTTAACGACATTTAACATATCTATCACAACCTTTCCTACAACAAAAAAACTTGATTTTTCAATCAAGTTTTATCTCAACGTCGAAAAGGTTCGACGATTTTTTCAAATGGCAGGGACAGTAGGAGTTGAACCCACATCAGCGGTTTTGGAGACCGACATTCTACCATTGAACTATGTCCCTAAGACATGTTAAGTATAGCATAATGGGTATTTAATTTCAAGAAAAATGATGTTATTATATTAATAAGGTAGGTAAGTGTATATGAAAAAGAGAAAAAAGAAAAAAATGAGTATTTTTTTAAAATTAATTATTATAATTCTTATTATTATAATTGGTATTCTTGTGTATTTAGTTTTGACTCAAGAGAATGTTAATGATCTTATTCCTAAATCTAAAAAGAAAGATGTAAAAAAAATAAGTATTGTTGATGAAGACAGTAATAAAAGGCCTATTGCTGTTATGATTGATAATAATGTTGGTAATAATAGTCATTATGGTCTTTCTGATGCTTATATTACTTATGAATGTATTGTTGAGGGTGGATTAACTCGTATTATGGCTGTTTTTAAGGATAAGGATGTTAGTAAGATTGGACCTGTCAGAAGTTCTAGACACTATTTTCTTGATTATGCTTTAGAGGAAGATAGTATATATGCTCATTATGGTTGGAGTCCTTTTGCTCAAGCTGATATTAAGAGTTTAGGTGTTAATAATATTAATGGTTTATATGACGATGCTTTCTATAGAGATAAAAGTAAAAGAAGTCCTCATAATGTTTTTACTTCTACTTCTGAACTTTATAGTTATGCTAAAGAAAAAGATTATAAGACTACTAGTGATAATTGGAAGCTTTTAAATTATAGTTATGATAATATAAGTTTATTTGATAGTAATAATAATACTGGTATTAAGGACGGAGTAGAACCTGCAAATAGTGTTAGTATGAATTTTTCTAATTATCAAAAAAGAGGTTTTAATTATAATAGTGACACTAAAAGATATGAGAGAACTATGAATGGTGAGAATCATGTTGATGCTGCAACTGGCAATGTTCTTTCTTACAAAAATGTAATAGTTGTTAGAGTTTCTAATAGAAGTATTGATAGTTATGGAAGGCAGGATCTTTCAACTGTTGGAACACATGATGGGTATTATATTACTAATGGTTATGCTGTACCTATTAATGCAACTAAAAGTAGTAGGAGCTCTAAAACTAAATATACTTATAAAGATGGAGAAGAAGTAAAATTTAATGATGGTAATACTTTTATTGAGATTTTACCAATTAATAATTTACTTACAATAGAATAGGAGAAAGCATGAATATAGGAATTTATGGAACTGGTGTTTTTGGTTTAGCTCTTTCAAGTATTTTTACTGATAATGGATGTAATATTACTATGTGGACTAAATTTAAAGATGAAAAGGATGAATTAATAAAAAATAAAGGAAGTAAGATGCTTCCTAATTACAATATTGGTGATAACATAACTATTACAAATAGTTTAGATGAAGTTGCAAAAGATAAAGATTTACTTGTTATTGCTATTCCTGTTGCTTTTATTGAAGATACTTTAAAGAATGCAAATATTAAAGATGGTGCAAATATTCTTGTTGCTTCTAAAGGCATAACTAATGATAAACTTTTAGTATCAGAATTGATAGGAAAATATGTTAATGCAAATGTTGCTGTCCTTTCTGGACCTACTTTTGCAAGTGATGTTGTTTTAAAGAAGCCTATTTCTTTTACTATTGCAACTCTTGATGAAAATCTAAAAAGAATATGTATGCTTGCTTTTAAAAATAATTATGTTAAACTTCAGTATTCTAATGATTTATATGCTATAGAGTTTTTAGGTGCAATTAAAAATGTTTATGCAATTATTAGTGGCCTTTTAGATGGGCTTGGTGCGACAAAATCTACTAAAGCTTTATTTTTAACTGATGCAATTAGAGATGAAGAAGCTATTTTAGAGTCACTAGATTGTTTAAGAGATGATGCTTTGTCATATGCTGGTGTAGGGGATCTTATTCTAACTTGTTCAAGTAGTGATAGCAGGAATTATTCTTTTGGAAAAATACTTGGAGAGTCTGGAATTTCCGCTTCAAAAGACTTTCTTAAAAATAATACTGTTGAAGGTTATCAGACTATCAGTAATATAGCTGAACTTGTCATTTATGATAAGATTAATTCTAAACTTTTAAAATGCCTTGTTAATATTTTAAATGGTGTTAGTTCAAAAGAAGATATATTTAATGTTTTAGTGACAAATTAATGTACGTAAAGAAGTTAATATAATTTAAGTTTCGTTATCTTTTATATATAAAAAGTGTTATAATGTTTTTATATAATAATGAAAGGAAGTAGGGTTATGGAAAGATTACAAAAATTAATGAAGTCATTTTATAAGTCTTCTCTTGTTACATCAATTATTTTATTAGTTATTGGTCTTTTACTTTTCTTTAAATCACAAGAAGCTATTATAGGACTTTCTTATATAATTGGTACTATTCTTGTTGTACTTGGTATAGTTGCTATTATTATGTTTTTTAAAGAAAGTAGTGAAGATATTAAGAATGATTTAAATATTGTTTATGGTATAGTTAGTTTAATATTAGGTATTTTAGTTATTGTTAATCCTAATGCAATTGCTAAACTTATTCCATTTATAGTTGGTATTATTATACTAATTAATAGTGCAATTAAGATTACTTATGCATTGGAAGCTAAAGAAGATGGAAATGATGTTTGGAAGTCATCTCTTATAATGGCACTTATTAGTTTACTTTGTGGAATTATAATTTTATTTAATCCATTTGAAACTAGTGTTGTTGTATTTAAGATTATTGGAGCATTTACTATTATCTATTCTGTTCTTGATATTATTTATATGTTTGAAATTAAAAAAGAAGTTAAAGATATTAAGAAAGATGTAAAAGAAATAATTAATGCACCAATTGATGTTTCAGAAGAAGATATAAAGGTAGAAGATGCAGAAATATTAGACGATAAAAAAGAAGAAAAGAAAAGTACTAAAAAGAAAACTACAAGTAAAAAAACTAAGACTAGTACTAAAAAGAAATCAAGTAAAGATAAAGAAAAGTAGTTAGGAGAAGTTTATATGAAATATATTGATATCCTTACATTTTCTGATACTTTAAATAAGATTAATGATTCTTTTAATTCTTGGACTGATAAGTTTACGAGTAATGATTTAGTTGCTAGTTTTATAACTGTGGGGGTATTTATAATTTTCAGTTTTATTATAAGCAAAAATGCAAACAAGTGATTATCACTTGTTTTTATTTTGAAAAAATTATATAATACTAGAGAAATGAGGTTAAAATGGAAAATTTAGAAATTGGCAAGCGCTATGAAATTCAGAGCTACAAGCATGATGGCACTATTCATAGGGCATGGGATGAGGCTGTTCTACTTGAAATCCATGATAACTATCTAATATTTGGAAATGATAAAACTAAAGTTACTGAATCCGATGGAAGAAGTTGGAGAACTAAAGAACCTGCTATACTTTATTTTTTTTGTGATAGTTGGTTTAATATAATTGGTCAGTTAAAAAAGAATGGTATATATTATTATTGTAATATTGCAACTCCTTTCATAATTGAGGATAATACTATTAAGTATATTGATTATGATTTGGATTTAAGGGTTTTTCCTGATGGTGCATTTAAGGTATTAGATAGGGGAGAGTATGCATATCATAAGGATCTTATGCATTATAGTGAAGATTTGGATTTTGTTTTAAGAGGAGAGCTTACTAACTTAATTAATATGGCAAGGAAAAAAGAACTTGCTTTCACTCACGATAATATTATTCATTATTACAATATTTATAAAAAATATAAAAAGACGAGGAAAAACAATGAGACTTAGAAATTTAAAAAATAAAGAGGAACTTATAGAAAATTCCTCTTATGTTGTTCATGATATAGAAAAGTATAAAGGACATATTTGTGACATTTTTGGTAATTCTAATCCTATATATGTAGAGGTTGGTATGGGCAAGGGTAAATTTATATATAATAATGCTATTTCAAATCCTAATATTAATTATATTGGTATTGAAAAACAAGATAATATTCTTGCTAGGGCTATTAAATGGATTCCAGAAGATGTTCCTAATCTTAAATTTATTAGGGGTAATGCTCTTAATATTGATAATTATTTTGATAAAGATATCGATAAGATATTTTTAAATTTTTCTGATCCATGGCCTAAAAATAGACAAGCTGATAGACGTCTTACTAGTCCTATATTTTTAAATAAGTATGAAAATGTTTTTAAAGGTAATAAGTGTATTGAATTAAGAACTGATAATGAAGGATTATTTATTTATTCAATAGAGTCTTTATCTTCTTTTCATTATGCCCTTTCTGATGTTACTTTTGATTTACATAAAACAAGTGATTCTTTAATTACTACAGAATATGAAGATAAGTTTTCTAATAATGGATTAAAAATCTATTCTTTAAAAGCTTCTAAATAAATGTTATAATATTTTATAGTTGGTGATCATATGAAGAAAAAACTTATACTTTTTTTAGTTTTAGTTTTATTTGTAACTGGATGTAGTGTACAAAAATTAGATGTTAATAATTATGATAGTGTTATTGATTCTTATTTTAATAATAAAAGAAATGTTAAAAGAGATGCTTTTTCTGGATATTCTTTACATATTCCTAGAGGTTTAAAGATAGACAGTAAGGATAGTAATAATTTAATTTTAAGAGATAAATATAATAATTTATATTATGTTTATATTGATGTTGTTTCTTACTATAATAAAGTAAATAAGAAGTATAAAAAGTATAGTGGTAGTTACTATTATAAAGATATTAATAATGAAAAAAATAATGGTTTTATAGAAATTATTAAGGATAATAAAAAATATTTTGTACATGGAGTGTATAATTATGTTAAAATAGAAGTATATAGTAGCGAGAATTCACTTTCTGATACTATTATAAATATGTGTGAGGTTATGTCTTCTATTAAATATAATGATGATATAATTAAGCTTTTTTTTGATAATAATGATTTAAATTATAAAGAGGAAGAATTCAATATTTTCACATCTAATCGTAAGAAAAAGGGAAGTTACCTTGAGTATGTTCAAAATTATGATAATGCTATTTCTAGTGTTGAAAATAGTGGTGAAGATGAAGATATGATTGACGTTGATATGGATGAATAGAGGTGTTTCAGATGAAATTATTTGATAAATTAAAGGATGCTCTTTTTGAGGAGGAAGTTGTTGATGAACCAGAAGATGTAAAACCTCAAAAGCCTTCTAAAAATGGATTTAAAAGCAGTGTAGATAGAATTAAAGAAAAGACTAGAGTAAGAGATGTTAAAGTTACAAATTATGATGATAATGATAGAGATGACTTTGATGATTATGATACTCCAGTTGCTAAAAAAATAGTTTATACAAGAGAAAAAGAAGAAAAGTTTAAAGAACCTCCTGTAAGACCAGAGATTAAGAGAGAAGTAAGAAGAGAAGAGGTAAGAAGGGAAGAAATAAGACCTGAAAAGAAGTCTGATTTTACTTTCCCAGCAGTTGATGATTCTTTCTTTGAAAAGAAAGAAGAAAAAAATGTAGTAGAAGATGACATTCCTACACTTGATTTTGAAGATGAAAAGCCTGAAAGAAAGCATGCAAAAGAAGAGGTTAAAGAAGCTAAACCATATGGTGGTGCTAGTAATCACCCATACCAAACTGATTCTACTTCAGAATATGTTAAGAAGTATACTTCATCTGAATATGGTATTTATCCTAAAAGCAAAGAAAAACATGCTTTTAAACCTAGCCCAAATATAAGCCCAGTTTATGGTATTATTGATGATCCAGTTCCAGATACTCAAGTTGAGGAAAAGAAAGAAATTAGACTTACTAGTGCTCTTTCAAATGAGAAAGTTGATATTGATGAAGTAAGACGTAAGGCACTTGGACTTGATTCTGTAAATGATAATAGTGATGATTCATATGATTCAAAAGATAATGACATTGAAGAAGATGTTATAGATTTAACTAATTCATCTGCTCCATCTGTTAATAAGGTTACAATGGGTGATGCTGAAGAATACTATGATGATTTAGGCCTTGAGTATAACAATGATTATATAGATGCTGGCAAGAATAAGAGTAGAGTTAAATCTGATGAAGAGTATGAAAAAGAGAAAACTGAAGATAATAGTAAAGATAGTGAAGATGTTTCTGTAAAGAAAGAGGAGAAAGAAGAGAAGAGAAAAGTAGACACTAAAAAAAGTAAAGATAGTAAAGATGACGATAATTTGTTTGACTTAATTGATTCGATGTATGATAATAAATAAAAAGGAGAGTGAGTTAATTGGTTGATTTATCTGTAATACTTACTATGTGTGGTATCATACTATTAATTGTACTTATTGTTCTTGCTATTAAAGCTATTATTTTAGTTGATAAGTGCAATAAGATAGCAGACAGTGTTTCTAAAAAGGTTGATAGCTTAGATCCTATATTTGAAACTGTTGATAAATTTAGTTTAGGTTTATCAAATATTGGTGATACTGTTTTACAAGGCCTTGGACTTGTTGCTTCAAAGCTTTTTAGTAAACGTAAAAAGAAAGAAGAAGAAAGTGAGGATGAAGATTATGAGTAGAGAAAGTAAAGGATTTGGTAAATTTTTATTAGGACTTGGTATTGGTGCAGGTCTTGGTGTTTTACTTGCTCCTAAAAAAGGAGAAGAGACTAGAGAAGATGTAAAGGATGCTTTTAAGGACTTTGCTCGTAAAGTAAAGAATATTGATAAAGAAGAAGTTAAATATAATTTACTTGAAAAGGTTAATTCTATAGAAGAAGAGCTTAAAGATCTTGATAAAGAAAAAGCCTTAAAACTTGCTAAAAAGAAAGCAGAAGATATTAAAGAAAAGGCAGAAGAACTTACAGAGTATGCTAAAGAAAAAGCAACTCCATATGTTGAAGAAGCTGCTGAAAATGTTAGAAAAGAAGCTATTAAAGCTACTAAAAAAGTTTTAAAAAAATTAGAAGATAAATAGTAGATTTAATATTTATTATTTGATATAATAGTTTATATTTTTCTATGAGTGGCCTTACAAACCATGAGAAAAAACGTTTATTCGCGTTAAGAATTTGAGTGCATAGAAAGTCTATGAAATAAGGTGGTACCGCGGTTTTCGTCCTTATGTTTAGGCTTTCTTTTTTGTTAAGGAGTATTTATGAAAGAAGAAAAAAATAAAAAAGATAAGGGTAAAACTTTAATTATAAACCAATAATATACTTATATACTGAAAGTAAGACTAATGTAAGTATTAAGTTTAAAAATCTTAGTAATTTAACTGTTACTTATCCAGAGTATCATAAATCTTGGAATGTTACAGCATATCCAGATGGTAAGCTTATAGATAGTAATTCTAGAGAGTATTATTCACTTTATTATGAATCTCTTAATAAGGGATTTAATATGCATGATACTGGTTTTGTTGTTGAAAGTGATGATCTAATTAATTTCTTTGAAGATAAGTTAACAAGTATTGGACTTAATTATAAGGAAAGAGAATAGTTTATCGTTTACTGGTTGCCTATACTTAAAAAGAACAAATATAATTATATTTATTTTGCTATTAACAACGTTGAATTGGAGAAGATTAATGTTAATCCAAAACCTGATGCAAGTATTAGAATTCTTATGGAATATAAGGGATTAGATAGAAATATTAATGTAAATAAAGAAAAATTAAATAAAATAGATAGAAAAGGATTCACTCTTGTTGAATGGGGTGGAACTGAAATTAAATAGGAGGTTATTATGACAAATTATGATGAATTAAAATGGAGAGGTTTAATTAAAGATGAAGCAGGTGATGTTGAATCAATTATTAATAAAGGTGGATTTACTTTTTATTGGGGAACAGATCCTACTGCGGATTCACTTCATATAGGACATTATTCATCGCTTGTAACTGCAAAACGTCTTGCAAAGATGGGGAATCATCCTATTCTTTTGATAGGTGGTGCGACTGGTTTAATAGGTGATCCTAGACCAACATCTGAAAGAGAGATTATTTCAAAAGAGACTGTTTTAAATAATGTTGATGCTATTAAAAAACAAGTTACTAATATTTTTGATGGTAATTGTGAGATTGTTAATAATTATGATTGGATGAAGGATGTTTCTTTAATTGATTTTTTAAGAGATACTGGTAAGTATATTAATGTTAATTATATGCTTGATAAGGATATAATTAGAAGAAGACTTGATACTGGTATTACGTTTGCAGAGTTTACTTATACCTTAATGCAAGGATATGATTTCTTACATTTATTTAAAGAAAAAAATTGTATTATGCAAGCAGAAGGATCTGATCAATGGGGAAATATAACTACTGGTATTGATTTAATTAAAAAGATTACAGGAAAAGATGCTTATGCTTTTACTATGCCTTTAATACTTGATGAAAATGGGAAAAAGTTTGGTAAAAGTGAAGGCAATGCTATTTGGCTTGATAAAAATAAAACATCTAGTTATGAACTTTATCAGTTTTTAATTAATGCTAGTGATACTAAAGTAGAAGAGTATTTAAAGGTTTATACTTTTTTAACTCCAGAAGAAATTATGGATATTATGAAAAAGCATAATGAGAAGCCTGAACTTCATTTAGCACAAAAGACTCTTGCAAAGGAAATTATTACTGATTTACATGGAGAAGAAGAATATAATCATGCTCTTTCTATTAGTGAGGCATTATTTAGTGGTAATGTTAGTACATTTACATCTTCTGATATAGAGTCTGTCTTTAAAGGGGTTCCTATGTTTAATGGAATTGAAAGTAATATAGTTGATTATTTAGTTGATAATAAGATTTGTTCTAGCAAGAGAGAAGCACGTGAGTTCTTAAATAATGGTGCGATTAGCGTTAATGGTGAAAAGGTTGATGTTAATTATAATTTATCTAAGGATAATGCAATAGATAGTAAATATTCTATTATTAGACGTGGAAAGAAGAAATATTTTATAGTAAGGTGGTAATTTTATGAAGGATAAAACTAAGAAGATTATTATTGTTGTTATAATTTTATGTGTTATTGTTCTTTTTATAGATTTATTTATATTTTTTAAAGTAAAGAGTAAGAGACTTTCTTTTGAGAGTATTAATTCATATTTCTATGATAATAATACAATTTATGCTGTTGGTAGTACGAATAATAATAGAGAGTCTAAAGAGCTCGCAACTATTTATAAGTATAATAGTAATTTTAGAAAATTAGATTCTATTACATATAATTCTAAATATAATAGTACTTTCTTTTATGTTAAAGGTGATGGAAAGTATTTAGTTGCAGTTGGATCGATTGAAAATAGTAAAGATGAAAATAAAAATGGTTATAGATCGGCTTTAATCGTTAAGTATGATAAGAATGGTAATATTGTTTTTAAGAAAACTTATCAGGATTTAGGTGTTTCTAAATTTACTAATCTTGCTATAGTAGATGATGGTTATATTGCTGTTGGGCAAAGTATTTATCCTAATGATGTTTTAGGTAATGAAAAAACTGGTGGTGGTATCTTAGTTAAATATGATAAGAATGGTAAGATGCTTTGGAAGAAAAATTTAGGTGGAAATAAGTCTGGACTTTTCAATGATATTATTAGGGAAGGTAAATACTTATATCTTGCTGGTAAAGATGCAACTCGTTATGGAGTTGTTGCTAAATATTCCTTATCTGGAGATGAAGTTAAAGCGGTTAGTTATGCTAAAACTGATACTATTGGTTTTTCTTCTATAAAGTATAAGAATGGCTATTTATATGTTGTTGGTGCTAAAAAGGTTAATCCTGATGATGAATATGATCATGATATAGATGGTTTAATTGTTAAGTATGATACTGATTTAAATAAAAAAGATGAAGTAACATATAAAGATACTAAAAAAGGTCTTGAAAGATTTAATAATTTTATTATTGATGGTAATAATATCTACGTTATTGGACATGAAGCAGTTGTTAATAAGAAACGTTCTACTAAAAAAGAATATGCTTATGATTATAGAGGTTTAATTAATAAATATAATTTAGATTTAAAATTACTTGATAAGAATGTCTATAATAAATATAGTAGTAATTATTTTACTAGTATAAATAAGTATGATAAGTTATATGTTGTTTCTGGTTATAATGGTAATTCTAGTTTCAAAAAGTTTAATAATATGTTTGTTACGTATAGGAGTGATTTAAAATAATACATTTATATTTAGTTAGACATGGAGAGACTATTTATAATTCTAAAGGTTTAATGCAAGGAAGAGTTGACACTGTTCTTAATAGAAATGGAATTAGACAAGCAAATGAACTTAGAAATAAATTAAAGGATAAAAAGATAGATGTTTGTTTTTCTTCTCCTCTTATTAGAGCTCGTCAGACTGCTTTTACTATAGTAGGGGATAGATGTCTTATAAATACTGATGATAGACTTTTAGAGAGGTCTTTAGGCCTTTTAGAAGGTGAAAGTAAAGATACTTATGATATGGATAAGTATTGGGATACTAAGATTAATTCAGATGATAGTCATATAGAACCTATAAATGATGTTTATAAAAGAGTAGAAGACTTTATTGATTATCTTAAGAAAAACTATGATGGTCAATATATTTTAATAGTTTCTCATAGTGCTGTTTTAAGAGCGATGCATAATACTCTTTCAAATCATAAGGATAATACTGAATCATTTAATATTGGAAATGGCTCTTTAGAAGAGTTTGATGTATAAAAAAAAGACCTTTAGGTCTTTTTCTTTTTACTTATTGTAGAATTCAACTATTAGTGATTCATCAATATCAGCATTTAATTCTGAACGTTCTGGATATCTTACATAAGTTCCAGCCATTTTGTTTGCATCATAGTTTACAAATTCAACTCTCTTTGTAACTTTTTCAAGTGCTTCTTTAACTGCTTTATGATCTTTTGAGTTTTCTTTGATTGCTATAACTTGTCCAGGCTTAACTCTGTATGATGGAATATCAACTTTTTTACCATCAACAGTTATATGTCCATGGTTTACAAGTTGTCTTGCACCACGACGAGTAGTTGCAAATCCCATACGATAAACTAGGTTATCAAGTCTTGATTCTAATAGTTTTAAGAAATTTTCACCATGTATTCCAGGCATTTTAGCAGCATCATCAAATGTTTTTCTAAATTGCTTTTCATTTAATCCATACATGAATCTTACTTTTTGTTTTTCTTTAAGTTGTACTCCATAGTCAGATAATTTTCCATGACGACCATTTCCATGATCACCAGGTCCGTATGGACGACGAGCTAATTCTTTTCCTGTTTCTGTTATTGAGAATCCAACACGACGAGCTTTCTTATAATTAGGTCCTGTATATCTTGCCATTTTGTTTCTCCTTTCCTTAATTTTACAATTTCCTTTATACTTTCCTAGCCATATTTTAGGGAGTTTTGTTTTTCTTTTTCGCTCTACAGCTTAAGAGTTACTAAACTTTTTTACAAAACACATTAAAATATTCTAGAAATGCTGTCTAAACGAAATATGCATTTTTATTATACTATTATTATTTATTTTGTCAAATCTTTGTGATATGATATTTATGTAATAATAGAGGTGGTTTTATGAAGATTAATTCTAATTTTATATTAATTGGTACTATTATTTTCTTTATTTTATTTATATTTATTATTATAAAAGTATTAAAAAGTAAGAAAAATAAGTATTATAAAAATACTTTAGATGATTTGGAATATCAGAAAAATTTAGTAGGAAGCATTCCTATTTCTCTTGAACTTTCTAAAGTAGAAGCTTTATCAAAAAATGAAGAACTTCAAAAAAAATGTGAAGAATTTAATGATAGATTAAATAGAATTAAAAATGAAATGCTACCTTATATTGATGATATGTTAATTGAACTTGATACTTTTTATGATAAGAAAGACTATGAAACCTGTGATATGAAGATTAATAAAACATCTTTTGAAATATATAGAACAAGGGAGTATGCTAATACACTTCTTTCTGATATTACTTTAATCACTTCTAGTGATGAAAAGTATAGATCTATGATTACTAAATTAAAAGTTAGATACAGAAAGCTTACAAGTTATTTTGGTGGTCATAAGAAGCTTTTTGATGAAGTTAGTGATGCAATTAGTTTAAAGTTTGAAAGTATTGAAAAACGTTTTATGGAATTTGAAAAGGTAATGGAAACTAATAATTATAGTGATGCTTTACATATTGTTAATTCTTTAACTTCTATGATTGATGAGATGAGTGTTGTTATTAAAGATGTTCCTGATTTGATTTTAATGTGCAGACAGATTCTTCCATCTAAAGTTAAAGATGTTAAAGATCAGTATGATATAATGATAGGCGAGGGATATCAGCTTGATTATCTTAATATTCCTTATAATATGAAAGAGATAAGCAAGAATACTGAAAATATTTTGGATAGAATTAGAGTTTTAAATATGGATAATTGTAAGTTAGAGGTTAATACTATGCTTCAGTATTTAGATTCTATCTTTATGGATTTTGAGAAGGAAAGACTTAATAAGGATGCATTTACTGAAGCAAATAATGATTTTGCTTTAAAACTTAGTAAGACTAATAATGCAATAAATAGTGTTTTCGATTCTCTTGATAATATTAAGAATACTTATAATTTAAGAGAAGATGATGTTTCTTTAATTAAGAATGAAAATAAAGAAATGACTGTTATTAATGATAATTATAGTAAGCTTAAAAAGAGACTTGAAAATAATACTACTCCATATTCTGAACTTCATTCTGAAATAGAAAAGCTTTCTAACGATTTAAAGAATGTTACTTTAAAGCTTGATGATAGTTTAAAGAATTTAGGTACTATGTATGATGATGAACAAAGGGCAAGAGAGCAGCTTGAGGAGATTGAAAAGTTCTTAAAAAGTAGTAAGAATTTGATGCATAGTTATAAGCTTCCTGTTATAAGTGATAAGTATTTTGTTGAGCTTAATGAAGCTAATGAAGCAATCAGTGAAGTTATTAAGGAGCTTTCTAATAAACCTATTACTATTGAGACTCTTAATACTAGGGTTGATACTGCGAGAGATCTTGTTTTAAAGCTTTATAATACTACTAGTAATATTATAAAGGATGCTAGGTTTTCTGAAGTTCTAATTATCTTTTTAAATAGATTCAGTGATTTATCCAATAATGATCTAATTATTAGCGATGCTATTAATTTATTTAATAAGGGTAATTATAGAAAGAGTTTAGATACTTCTCTTTCTCTTCTTAAAAGATTAAATAAAAATAGTTATAATTATGTAAATAGTTTATATGAAAAAAATTGACTTTAATATAATTTTATTGTATATTATAGCTGATTTTGATGATTAGAGATTTGCTCTAATCTTTTATTTAGGAGTTTTTATGAAAGTAATTTTAATTAGATATGGGGAATTAAGTACTAAAAAAGATAATAGAGGATTTTTTATTAATACTTTAAGAAAAAATATTAGTTATAAACTTAATGGTATAGATGCTAAAATAAGTACTGATAATGGTCATATGTATATTAGATTTTATGATAATGATTTAAATAAAATTAAAGATGTACTTGATCATACTTTTGGTATTTTAGAATATGATATATGTAGTGTTTGTAAGAGTGTAGAAGAAGATATTTTTTCTACTGTTTTAAATACTATTAATGATAATTCTTTTAATACTTTTAAAGTTGAAACTAAAAGATCTTATAAAGGTTTTACGTTAAACTCTATGGAAATGTCTAGAAAACTTGGATCTTATATTTTAAAGAATGTTAAAGGCAAAAGTGTTGATGTACATAATCCTGATTTAAGAGTTTGTGTTGAAATTAGAGAAAAAGAAAGCTTTGTTTATTATAATAGTTATAAGGGACTTGGTGGTTATCCAGTTGGTGTACAACCTAAAGCTTTTGCAATGTTAAGTGGAGGTATTGATAGCCCTGTTGCTGCCTATCTTGCTATGAAGAGAGGTATTAGTGTTAGCTTCGTATATTTTGAAGCACTTCCTCATACTAGCTTAAATGCTAGGGAAAAAGTTATTAATTTAACTAAAAAGCTTGCTAAATATTCGCAGAGTATTGACCTTCATATTGTTAATTTTACTGAAATACAAGAAGAAATTTATAAGAATGCAGATAATTCTTATACAATTACTATTATGAGAAGAATGATGTATAGAATTATGGAAGAAATCTTAAGAAGAAATAGAGGATATGCAATTATAAATGGTGAAAGTATTGGACAGGTTGCTAGTCAGACTTTAAAGAGTATTAGTGTTGTTAATAATGTTACAAATGTTCCCGTTATTAGACCTGTTGCTTGTCTTGATAAGCTTGAAATTATAGATATTGCTAGGAAAATTGATACTTATGATATTAGCATTCTTCCTTATGAAGATTGCTGTACTGTTTTTGTCCCTAAACATCCTGTTATTAATCCTAGTCTTGATAAGGCGATTGAGTATGAAAATAGGTTTGATTATAATTCTCTAATAAAGAAGGCGGTCGATAATATTTATACTATTAAAATAACTGATAATGATCATGATTTTGACAATTTAATTTAGATAGGTATTTCCTATCTTTTCTTTTTGTGATAAAATTTATTTTATGATAAGGGGCTGATTTTATGGGTGAAGATTTAGTTATTAAAAGTTATAGAGAACAGATAAATGAATCTATATTAAAAGCTGATGCTGTTGAAAAAGCTGGTTTTAATGTTATAATTGATTCACTTAATAGAAAGAATATTAATACTAAAGATGTTGTTAATTATTTTAATAGAATTAAAAGTGCAAGTAGTATGGAAGAACTTGATAAATTAACTATAGGTGAGCTTAATAAAATTACTGAAGCTTTAAATAAGGAAATTACTGAAGCTTTAATTAGTCCAGTTGAGATTAGTGAAAAATTAATAAGAGAAGGAGCTCGTATTGCAAAGGAAGAAAGTCCAACTGGTAAGGTTGAAAATAATGATAAGTACATGATGATTGGTAATAATTTGGGTGCTCAAGTTAATGAACATGGTATTGCTTTTGGTGTTAATCAAGCGATTAGAAATTATTGTACTCAAAAGATTTATCAGATTGATTATGGTAAAAAGATAAAAGAAAAGGAAGAAGAGCTTGGAGTAGAAGCTAAAGAGAAAAAAGAGACTACAAGTACCAGTGGTGTTTCACACGATGCTAATTTTAATAGTAAGAAAGAAAAGTTTTTAAGTGGTATTTTAAATACAACTCCTATTAGTAGTGAAGATAGTTTTGAAGTTATAAAAGAAAATTACATTAAACATTTAAGTGATACTATTAGTAATTTAGAAAGTTATAAGTAGGTGTTAATATGAATGATGAATTTAATGCTTTATTAAGTAAGTTTTATGATCTTGGTGTAGAAGATAAAAAGAAGGAGATATTTGATGAATTTAATAAGATAAGTGAAGTTGTTACGTCTGTTTCTTCTTTTAAGAAAGATCCTGCAAGTAACAGTATGATTAATTATGATCCTACAAATCAAGATAGTGAGGATGATAATCTTGTTAAAATCTATAATGACTTGTTAGTTTTAGAAGAAAAGATTGTTTATTTTCTAAAAGATAAGAATTATTAGACACTTTAGGGTGTCTTTTTTTTCTTTTATCGTGTATAATTAGTAATGTTGAGGTGAGTTTAATGAAAATAATGTCTATAAACACTGGTAGTAGTTCATTAAAATTTAGTCTATTTAATATGGATGATGAATCTGTTATTGCTAGTGGTCTTTTTGAAAGAATAGGTCTTCCTGATAGTAATACTATTATTAAGTATAATGGTATGAAACTTGAAGAAAAGATTCCTATGAAGGATCATGCTGATGCTGTTAATATTTTACTTGATAAGTTAGTTAATTTAAAGATTGTTAATAATTTAAATGAAATTGATGGTATTGGTCATAGAGTTGTTCATGGAAAAGATAAGTATAATAAGAGTGTTGTTATTACTGATGAAGTTGTAAAGGATCTAGATGAGTTTAAAGCTTTTGCTCCACTTCATAATGGTCCTAATATTGTTGGTATAAAGGCTTTTAGAGAGATTCTTCCTAATAAGCTTATGGTTGGAACTTTTGATACTGCATTCCATCAAACAATGGAGCCTGTTTCTTATTTATATTCAGTACCTCTTTCTTGGTATGAAGATTATGGTATTAGAAAGTATGGTTTCCATGGTACAAGTCATAGATATATAAATGAGACTTTATCTAAAATGCTTAATAGAAATGATTTGAAGATTATAAGTTGTCATTTAGGTAATGGTGGAAGTATTTGTGCAATTGATTCTGGTAAGTCAATAGACACTACTATGGGATTTACACCACTTACTGGTATTATGATGGGTACTAGATCTGGAGATGTTGATCCTTCTATTATTCCTTATGTTATGGAAAAGGAAGGCAAAAATGCATCAGAGGTTGTTGATGATTTAAATAAGAAGTCTGGACTTCTTGGAATGAGTGAAAAGTCTAGTGATATGAGAGATATTATAGATGGAATGAATAATGGAGATGAAAAATGTACTCTTGCATTCCAAAAATATTGTAGATGTGTTACAAATTATATTGCACAGTATTACGTTTTACTTGGTGGTGCTGATGCAATAGTATTTACTGCTGGTCTTGGAGAAAACTCTATGCCTACTAGAAGACAGATTTGTGAGAATTTAAGTGTTCTAGGTGTTAAGCTTGATCTTGAGAAAAATAAGGTTATGGGAGAAACTGCAAAAATAAGTGCTAAAGGCTCTAAAATTGATGTTTATGTTATTCCTACTAATGAGGAACTTATGATTGCTCGTGATGTTAAAAAAGCTTTAGAAAGTGGTATTTAGATGTATAAAGAGATTTATAGGATAATAAAAAAGTATAATAAGATTGTTATTGCAAGACATAAGGGTGTTGATCCTGATGCTATGTGTAGTCAGATAGGTCTTCGTGATTCTATCCGCAAGTCTTTTCCTAAAAAAGAAGTTTATGCAATAGGTTCTGCTCCTCAAAGATTTTCTTATATTGGAAAGCTTGATAAAGTTGATGATTTTTCAAATGCTCTATTAATTGTATGTGATACTCCTGATTTAAAGAGAATTGATGGTGCAAATCCTAAAGACTTCCTATATACAATAAAAATTGATCATCATCCTTTTATAGACGATTTTGGGGGCCTTGAATATATTGTCCCTTCTGCATCTTCTGCTTGTGAACTTGTTATGGAACTTATTTTAAGTACTAGACTTAAATGCGATAGCAATATTGCTAAAACTCTTTTTACTGGTCTTGTAAGTGATTCTAATAGATTTTTATTTCCTAGTAGTTCTTCTAGAACTTTTGGAATTGTTTCTAAATATTTAAAGAAATATCCATTTGATATTAGTTCAGTTTATAGTAATTTATATATTAGACCTTTATCTGAAATAAGGTTAAAGGGTTATATTTCAACTAATATGATTGTTACAGATAATGGAGTAGGTTATATAGATATTACAGAAGATATTCAAAAGAAGTTTGGTGTCGATAGTGCTGCAGCAGGTAATATGGTTAATGATTTTAATTTTATAAATGAGATTCTTGTTTGGCTTACTATTACAGAAGATGCTAATCTTGGTTTAATTAGAATTTCAATTAGATCTCGTGGACCTGTTATTAATAAGATTGCTGAAGGTCATAATGGTGGTGGACATAAATTTGCAAGTGGAGCTAAAGTAACAACTTTCGAAGAGGCTCATGAACTTGTAAAAGAACTTGATAAGGCTTGTGCAGAATATATAAAAGATAATAAGTTAGGTGGTTAATATGACAATAAAAAGTGCAGATTTAGAGATAATGGCTACAAGAATTAGTCAGTATCCAGAAGGAGGGCTTCCTGAATTTTTACTTGTTGGTAGAAGTAATGTTGGTAAAAGTAGTTTTATTAACTGTCTACTTGGAAGAAAAAATCTTGCATATACTTCTTCTAAACCTGGTAAAACACAGACTCTTAATTTTTACTTAATTAATAAAAACTTTTATTTAGTTGATGTTCCGGGATATGGTTATGCAATGGTTTCTAAAGAAAAGCAGAAAAAGTTTGGTATGATGATTGAGGAGTATTTAAAGACTAGAAAACAATTAAAGAGAGTTTTTATGCTAGTTGATTTTAGAATTAAACCAACAGAAGATGATGTACTTATGTATAATTATCTTAAGTACTATAATATTCCAGTTACTATTATTGCAACTAAAGCTGATAAAGTAGGGGGATCTAAAAAAGAAAAATGTTTAAAACAGATTATGGATACTATTGATCTTGTTTTAGGTGATGATTTGATTGTTTTCTCTAGTAATACTAGACTTGGTAAAAATGAAACTTTAAATAAAATTGAAAGCTTGGTAGATGAAACTATTTAAGCTTTTTTCATACAATAATTTAGGTGAGGCACTTGAAGGTTTTAAAAGATGGTAAAGATTATTCTATTACTTTATTAAATAATTTATCTTCTTTTGATAAAGATGATGTTAAGTCCTATGTTAATAATTTGATTTTAATTTTAAAAGATTATGATATTAATTTAAGTGGATTTTATTCTATTAATATTTATACTAGTAAGCATGCTAATATTATTCTTTTTAATTTTATAGATGACTTATGTGATGCTTTTGATTATAAGATTAAGGTATATACTGATAAAATTTATTTTAAATTTAAAGATTACTTTAATGTTAATAATTATGATTTTTTTAAGGATGATTATTATTTTATAAATGTAAATAAACTTGATAATATTATTAAATATATTGAATTTGGAGATTTTGTAATAAAAAAATAGATGGTTTTCCATCTATATTACTATTGTTATTAAATTGCTTGATCCTTTATTTATTACTTTTGTAATTGTTTTATCAAGTTTATACTTTACATTATCTGGCATCATATTTATTTTTGCTTTTATTCCTTCTTCAACAATACTATTTATTGTTCTTCCAAATATTTCACTATTCCAAAGGCTTTCTCTATCATCTTTATAGTTTTTCATTAGGTTATCAACAAGTTCTTTTGATTCTTTTTCTGATCCTATTATTGGTTCAAATACACTTTCTACATTTACTTTTAACATGTGTACTGTTGGTGCGACTGCTTTTATTTTTACTCCATATCTTGCACCTTCTTTTACTATTTCAGGTTTTGATAATTTCATATCTTCCACTTTTGGAATAGATACTCCATATCCTGTTTCTTTTACCATTTTTAATGCATATTTGATGTTATCATATTCTTTTTTTGCTATGTTTAATTCTTGGAATACTTTTAATAAATCTGCTTTTGTTTTTACGTCTATGTTCATTACTTCCTTTAATGTTTTGTCAAATAGATCTTTTGGAGCGTGTAACTCTATTGTTACTGTTCCAGTTTTTGGATCTATTTCTTTTACAAATGCTTTTTCTATCTCAGGACATTTTTCAAAGTTATTATTTATTTTTTCAACGTCTTTTAACTTGTCTACATCTGTTATACTTTTCCTAATCTCTTCTATATATTTTTTCTTTATTTCATGGTGTGAATCAAGTATTCCTATCCAGTCTGGCATAGATACTTTTATTTCAACAACTGGATATTCATAAAGAGCTGCTTTTAATATTTCATACATGTCTTCTTTATTCATTGTTTCTATATTTATTGCAAGTGTTTTTGCATTATATTTTTCTTCAATACTTTTTCTTATTTTCTCTGTTTCAATACTTTCTTTATGTGCAGTATTTAACACTATTATGAAAGGTTTATTTATTTCTTTTAATTCTTTAATTACTTTTTCTTCTGCTTCTACATAGTCTTGTCTTGTAAATTCTCCAATTGAACCATCTGTTGTTACAACTATTCCAATTGTTGAATGTTCTTTTATTACTTTTTCAGTTCCTATTTCTGCAGCTTCTATAAATGGTACTTCTTCATCATACCATGGTGTTTTAACCATTCTTGGCATTCCATTCTCTGTTAATCCATCTGCACCATTTATTGCAAATCCAACACAGTCAATTAGTCTTATATTGCAAGAAAATTCATCTATTTTTATTTTTGCAGCTTTAGATGGGACAAATTTGGGTTCTGTTGTCATTATCATTTTACCTTTTGATGATTGGGGTAGTTCATCAAGTAGTCTTTTCTTTTCATATTCATCGTTCATGTTTGGAATTATTAAGTTTTCTGCAACTTTTTTTATAAATGTTGATTTACCAGTTCTAACTGCTCCAACAACTCCTAGGTATATCTCTCCATTTGAACGTTCAATTATATTTTTTAATATTTCTCTTTTATCCATAAATCTTCTCCTGTTCTTTTTAATTTTATTCTTAAATTATATAAATATTCATAATAATAAAAAAATATTTTTTTCAATAAATTTTTACATTTATCTTCTTTACTTTACATTTTTTTATATTAAAAATATTGACCTTTTTTTTTTTTTTTTTGATATTGTTAGGTTAGCGAGGATATGGTGAAAAATGAAAAGTGTAAAGTGGAATAAAAATAAGACAATTATTCTAGCAGCTTCAGCATTTGTTTTGGGTGGTATTGTTACTAGATTTCTTCCTTCTTCTCATGCTATTCTTTCAAAAGAAGTTGGAACAAAGAATACTATTAGTATGACTGTTACAAAAAATCTTGCTGGAACTACTATCCATAATTTGTCTGGATTAACATTCAAGGTAAGTGAGGGAACACCTGATTATAAGGTTGCAACATCAGAAGAGGGTGTTTATATGATGGATGATGATGATGGAACAAGTTATTTCTTTAGAGGTAATTCTTCTAATAACTATGTTTCTTTTGCTGGCAAAACATGGAGAGTAATTAGAGTTAATGGAGATGGTACTGTTAGAATTGTTCTTAACGGTACGACTGGAACTGATAGTCAGTTTAATCCTTCTTATACTGATAATGCAAATGCATTTTATATGTATGGTACAGTTGGAGCAAGCTCATATGATGCTTCAACAAAAAATACAAATTCTAGTTCAATAAAGCAGGCGGTTGATAGTTGGTATCAGTCTAATCTTGCTAATTATTCAAAATATATATCAACTAATGCTGGTTTTTGTGGAGATAGGTCAAGGTCTGGATCTTACTATGGATATAGTAATTTAACTACATATTATGATGGATATACTCGTACTGTGTTTAGTGAACCTAGCTTGAAGTGTCGTCAATCTAATGATTTATATACTGTTACTTCTTCAAATAAAGGCAATAAGGCTCTTACTTATCCAATAGGTCTTATGACTGCAGATGAAGTTATACTTGCAGGTTCATCAGGTGGAATATTTGATGGAGGTGCAAATTATACAAAAGGAGCTACTAATTATGCAAATATCGGTACTAATTACTGGACTATGACACCATGTGGCGGTTATGTCGGCTATGGCACCTCTACCTGGTACGCGTACGTGTTCAACGTCTCTGGTGGCGGTGCTCTTGATGACAACGACGCGTCTAACTCGTTTGGGGTTCGCCCGGTCGTCAATCTGACTTCAGATGCGATAACTGGAGGTACAGGCACCTCATCTGATCCATACACTGTAGGATAAGTGGATTCAGATAAGTTTTTTTCGCAACTCTTTGCGAAAAAAATGTTAACCTTTGGTTAACAACAATCAATGGTATTAATCATTTAATATAGATTAATATAGGGATGTTCTTAATAGCAGGTTTAACCCTTTAGACATGGCGGTTATGTCAACTATGGCAACTCTACCTGGAACGCGAACGTGTTCAACGTCAATGGTGGCGGTGCTCTTGATGACAACAACACGACTAACTCGAATGGGGTTCGCCCGGAGCTTCCTTACTACGATTAGCTTTACTAATGCCACCGAGTACTATAGGATACGTCTTATAGTGAGAAGAAGTAGTATATTAAGTTTACTTAATGTATAATCTGGAGATTTTGTATTTATTTGTTTTTATAAAATCTGGATAAATGTTAGTATTTAATACGTATTAATATTTAAGATGATTTCTAATCAGATTGGAAACAAGTTCATTCCTTGACTAATAATCAAAATAGATGATATAGATGTATCTAGAGTTTTAAAAACTTTAGATACTATACACTATATCTTATTTTTTGGAGGTTTTATGGAAGAGGGCAAAGTTAAGTTCAATTTGCTAGAGAGTACTAATAAGCTAATCGATTATGTAAATAATTTAGTTCCTAATTTTCCTAAAAAGGAAGTAGTACTGAAACAAAATTTAGAAAAAACTCAATATGAACTTATTGAGAATATATTTTATTCTAATGTTAATTCCAATAGTCCTAGGATACGCGATAAGTATTTAAAAAATTTTCTTGTTAAGCTTGCTATGTATGATATGTATATAAAAATTTCTTATAAAAAGAAATATATTAGTAATCATCAGCTTGAATGTGTTGCTAGACTTTTAATTATTATTAGAAAGCTTGTATATGGTGTTATAAGGAGCAATGGAAATGCTTTATCAAAGTCTTCTTGACATAGAAAAAATTGAAAAGGTATATAAAGATGTTAGAAAATCTACAAAGCATAAAGATAAGATAATAAATTTTGAAACTTATTATATGACTAATGTAATGAATATTTATGAAATATTAAAATCTAAAAGTTATAAGCATCAAAAGTATAATATTTTTCTTTACAAAGAAAAAAAATATAGGCTCATTATGTCTGAATGTATTACTGATAAAATTATAAATCATTTAATCAGTGAAGAGATTCTTCTTCCTCTTATAGAACCTAAACTTATTGATACTAATGTTGCAACGAGAAGGGGTAAAGGAACTAGTTTGGGTATTAGTTATTTAAAAAAATATATAAATAAATTAAAGGTAAATAATTTAAATTTTTATATATTACAACTAGATATTAAGAAATATTTTTACAATATAGATCATGAGATTGTTCTTAATAAGCTAAAGAAAATTATTAATGATGTTGATGTAATTTCTGTTTTAGAAGAGATACTTGGTACAACAAATAGGTTAGAAACTAATGTAAGAATTAAAGCAGAAATTCAAAAAGAAATTAATAGACTAAAAAGGTCTAAGAATCCTCATATAGCTTCTAAGGTTGATGAGTTAAATTCAATTCCTTTTTATAATTTAAATAAAGGTATCCCTATAGGTAATATGACTAGTCAATTAATTGCTGTTTATTATCTTAACGATCTTGACCATTATATAAAAGAAAAACTTCATATTAAGTATTATATTAGATATATGGATGATCTTATTTTACTTCATGAAGATAAAGATTATCTTAAATATTGCTATGGTGAAATCAAAAAATTTATTTCAAATGAAAAGTTAGAGTTAAATATGAAGAAAACTCATATTTATTCTATTAAAAACGGTATAAATTTTCTTGGATATAGATTTGTATTAAATAAAAATAATAAACTAATTGTTATTATGAATAGTGAAACTAAAAAGAGAATATCTAGAAGACTTAGGTATTTTAGGCATAATGATTTAAAAAGATATAATTCAAGTCTTGCTAGTTATCAAGGCTATTTTAATATGTGTTCATGTAATATGTTTATTGCAAAAAATGGTTTTTATAAGTTAGGAGAGAAATTATGAGTAAAATAGAGAAGTGTTATAATAATTGTAAAGATGATAATAAGGATATTCTTGTTATTGTTAAAAGTGGTATTTTTTATTATTCTTATAATGATGATGCAATACTTTTATGGTATTTATTTGAATATAAAATAAAGGATAACGAGTTAGGATTTAGTTCTAATTCATATAGTAAGGTAATTAGTAATTTAAAATTTAAACATATTAGTTTTATTGTGTATGATTTGGATTGTAATGTGCTAGATGAGTATAGTAATAAGGATGATTTTTATAGTAGTTATAGCAAGGCTGCTAGTATTAAACATTTAGAAAAAGAAAAAATAAATGATTTAATTAATAAAATTAATTTACTTTTAGAAATTTCTAATGATAATTATGATAAAATAAATAATTATTTAGATTCTTTGTTCTAAAAAAAACAGATTAAAATCTGTTTTAAAACATTTTATCTATGTTTTTAGGTACTTTATCTTTTATTATACTTGATACTATTTTATCTTCTTTTTCTTTTGTTACATCTTTTCCTGTAAGATTTGATATTTCGTGTATTACTTCTCTTATTGTTTTTTCATCTTTCATATTAGAGTTTTGAAGTTTTTTTGCAAGTCCTAATATTGTATCTTTATTTACTTTAGTTTTCTTTTCTACTTTTTTATAGAAATTATCTCCAAACATAAAAAAATCCTCCTAAAAGGATTATATGTTTTATTCAAAGAATTTATCCATAGTAACTCCAAGTACTACTGATATTCTGTATAATGTGTCTATTGAACATCCAATAGCACCTTTTTTGTATTCAAGTCTTCTTATGAAATCATATGATTTTTCTTCCATTAAATCTAGAATAATAACTGCTGCTGGTGGTGGAGGATTTTTATATGATCACCATAATTATCCCACAGAAAGCTATGTAGAAATTATTGGCGGTGCCGGAGGTGGATTAATTGGCTATGAATTAAACTATACTTTAACTGGTCCTGGCTATATGTCTAAATATTCCCCAACGGGTGCAACTCAAATAACTGGTGGAATATATAAGCAAGTTTATTATGGATCATCTAATTCTGTTTATAATGGTCAATTTGGTTATGCATATCTTATTCCAACGTCTAAATCAACAGATATTGACAGTATTGCCGGTGGTGGAAATGGTTATTATGGTGGATCCGAGGGATCAGGAGGCTCCTCCTTCATCTCAGGTCATAATGGATGTGTTGCAATAACAGAGGATAGTACTGAGGATAATATAAAACAAAGAACAGATTCAAATGGAAGAACGTGTACAGATGGTACAACAGATATAACATGTTCATATCATTATAGTGGATATAAGTTTACAGATACAGTAATGATAGATGGAGCAGGATATAACTGGACAACTGTAAAAGGTGATTATGTAGGACAGCCTCAACCAGATGGAACAATTACAACAGGACATTCAGGTAATGGATATGCAAGAATAACATATATTGGAGAATGAGTACTATTGTAATAATTATTATTTTATGTTAATATTTAGATAGCAAAAGGAATTTTGCATATAATAAAAAAGAGAAGTACCTAATCTAATTAGGTGCTCTCTGAATTGTGTGATAAGCGCCTAACTTTTTAAGTTAAGCGCTAATTTGATCCTCTTTCATATTATGAAAGTTTTTTCAAACCGAACCCCTATAATAATTTTAATATTAAAAATATAATAATACCTAGTAATAATAATATAATTACTATTAAAAAGGTAATTAAAATATTTTTTCTATTTACTTTTATCATAGAAGTTTCTCCTTTCATATGTTTAAGATTGGAGAACACTTAACCGATTAGATACTTCTGATTTTCTATAATAACAGAAGTATAATGATAAAAGCAATAAGTTGATGTGTTAACTTTGGTGTAAATGGGATATTGAATATAAAGTATATTTATGTTAAAATTTAATTAGCAAGTGGAACTTGCATATAATAAAAAAAGAGAAGTACCTAATCTAATTAGGTGCTCTCCAAAGTTTTTGGGTTAGCGCCTAACTTTTTAAGTTAAGCGCGTTTTTTCAACCAAACCCCTATAGTAATTTTAATATTAAAAATATAATAATACCTAGTAATAATAATATAATTACTATTAAAAAGGTAATTAAAATATTCTTTTTATTTACTTTTATCATAGAAGTTCCTCCTTTCATATTGTGGTATGAATGGAGAACACTTAACCGACTAGATACTTCTAGTTCTTTATAATAACAGAATTATGATTGCAAAAGCAATAGTTTAATGTATTATTATTGGTGTATATGGGATATTGAATATAAAATGTTTTTATGTTAGAATTTAATTAGCAAGTGGAACTTGCATATAATAAAAAAGAGAAGTACCTAATCTAGTTAGGTGCTCTCCACTTAGTGTTTTAGCGCCTAACTTTTTAGTTAAGCGTTTTTATATTGATAATATTAGTGTGTTATATAATAATGAAGTTATAAGTTGTAGTTAGTATGAATGATGATAAAGTAAAAAATGATAGAAAATATTTTCAATATATTTATATTGTTGTTATTGCATTTTTAGTTATTGAATTATTTATGGGAGCTTTTGCTAAAGTTTTTTTAAAGAGTTAATTACTTTTCATTGTACTTATTTTTAAGTCATTATCTAAAAAAAATAATATTGTAGTTTGTGTTGCTGGAATTATTATGAGTATTCTTTTATTTTTTATAGGCACTTCTTTTGATATAGCGACTTTAATTTTGTTACTTTTTTTCTGATGGTAATTAAAAACTAGGTAATTATTTACCTAGTTCTTTTTGTAATTTTTCTATTTTTTCACTTAATTCATTACATTTTGCTGTAAATTCTTGTAAAGATATTGTTTTCTTTTTATATCTCTCATCTAATATATCATATGCTTTTTTTAAGTTATCTAATTCATTTTGAATATCTTCTTTATTTCTTCTTCCAAATATCATTCTTCTTCTCCTTTATTTTTAAATTGTAATATTATTGGTGTTCCTTCTAAATTAAAGTTTTCTCTTAATTTGTTTTCTAAATATCTTTCGTATGAAAAATGAACTAATCCTTTATCATTTACTCTAAATGTGAATTTAGGAGGTTTAATGTCTGTTTCACTTACAAAATATATTTTTAATCTTTTGCCTTTATATGTTGGTGGAATGTTTAGCATGTATGCATCATTTATTACTTCATTTAATAGTGATGTTTTTATTTGTCTTTGTATGCTTTCTCTTACTTTTAATACTTCTGGCATTAATGTTTCTATTCTTGTTTTCTTTAGTGCTGATAAAAATACTATTGGTGCATATGGTGCAAACTGAAATTCTGCTCTTATTTTCTTTCTTGTTTCATTTATTGTTTTATCTTTTACTGTATCCCATTTGTTTACGACTATTATTAGTCCTTTTCCTGCAGTTATTGCATATCCTGCAATGTGTTTGTCATGTTCTTTTATTCCTTCTTCTGCATTTAAAACTAAAAGGCATATATCCGATCTATCTATTGCTCTTTGTGAACGCATTAGACTATATTTTTCAATATTTTCATATATCTTTCCTTTTTTTCTCATTCCTGCAGTATCGATAAGCACAAATTCTTCTTTGTTATATTTTAATATGCTATCTATTGAATCACGTGTTGTTCCTGCAATATCTGATACCATACTTCTTTCTTTTCCAAGCATGGCATTCATTAGAGATGATTTTCCAACATTTGGTCTTCCTATTATTGATATTTTTAGTCTATCATCTTCTTTTTCTTCGTTTTCATTCCATCCTTCAACTACTTTATCTAGCAAATCATTATAACCAGTATTATGTATTGCACTAATTGGTATATAACTATCAAATCCTAGTTCATAAAAATCATAAAGGTTATTTTCACTTTCTTTGTTATCTATTTTATTGATTGCAACTATTACTTTTTTATTTGATCTTTTTAGTATGTTTTTTATTGTTATATCTCCTGGTGTTATCCCTTGTTTACCATCAACTATAAATATAACTACATCAGCTTCATCTATTGCAAGTTCTGCTTGCATTTTTATTCTTTCGTTAAATCCTATTTTTTCATCATCTATTCCTCCGGTATCTATTAGGTTAAATGTTATTCCATTATGTTTTACTTTTTCATATATTCTGTCTCTTGTGACACCTGGCGTATCTTCTACTATTGATATTCTTTTTCCGGCAATTTTATTAAAGAGTGTAGATTTACCAACGTTAGGACGTCCTACTAATGCAACTGTTTTCATGGTATCCCTCCTTTTTACAAGTTTATTTTATCATTAGTTATCTTATTTGACAATTGATTTTTAAAAGCATTTATAGTATAATATGTGTCAATTTGGGGAGGATATATGGAAAATTTTGTTATTGGTAAAGATAATTTAGGGAATGATTTTCATTTTAGTGATTTAAATGATGGAAAATATTATGAAGTTTCTAATCTTTTAAATGTTCTTTCAACATTATCTTTTAATGTTAGAAGTAATTATGAATGGGATATATTTGATTCTAAGGATAATCTTGTTAAGCTTATTTTAGATGCTAGAAATGGCTCTGATAATTTCTATATCGATGATAATGAGACTGATTTTGTTGTTGGTTTTAATGAAAATCATATGCGTATTCCTTATATTAAAGATAGATATAAGATTAAGGATGAAAATCTTGATTATATTTTCAATAAATATAAAGTAAGTGATGAACAACTTAAAAATGAAAAGATTGTATTAAAGTATGATAAAGAAAATAATTTATTTATTGAACCTTTAAGTGGCTTAAAGATTGGGGTTTATAGTTTTAATACAGTTGAAAAGTTTAATAGAACAACTGATGGTGTGGAGGCTTTAACAAGTTTTGCACAAAGTATTACTCCAGTTGTTACTGAAATTTTTAATGAAGACGATATTGAAAATGGTCATTTAACTGGAATTAAAGAGGCTTCTTTAGATGATGTATCTAAAAATAAAAAATGGGCTGATTATTTAAAGTATTATGATTCTTTTGCTCATAGGACATTTGATAATAGTTTATCTAAATTAGTTTCAGTAGAAGAAGAACTTGCTAAGGTTGATGATTATTATTTTCATAAAGATGATGATATGAAATATATTAATTATGCTGCAAAGTATTATGTAAAGAGATAATTTTTATATCTCTTTTTCTTTTTTTCTTTTTTTCTATATTATATAATATGTATGAGAGGAGTCTGATAATATGGCTTTAAATATTAGAAAGTGTCCTAAGTGTGGATCTATGAATATTGCATCAACTGGTACTGGTTATAAGTGCAATAATTGTGGAAATTTGTTTGAAATAGAAAATGATAGAAATAGCAACAACAGTATTTTACAAAGTTTTGAAAATAAGCCAATAACTGCAAATGATTTTGATAATAGTGATAGATCAATTGTTACTTATAAATGTCCTAATTGTTCTACTTATGTAGTTGCTGATGCTAATAGTATTGATGCTACGTGCTATGTATGTCATTCTAAGTTAGATGCTAAAGATAAAGTTCCTGGTGCAGATGCTCCAAATTATATTTTACCTTTTAGTATTAATAAAGATGACGCTTATGATGCAATTAAGGATTATGTAAATAAGAAAAGTTTACTTGCTGATCCTAAGTTTAAGACTGGTCTTGATAAAAATAAGATTATGGGTATTTATTTTCCTTATGTTATTGCAAATATTTCTGCAAATGCATCTTTTAATGGAAAAGCAGAGACTAAGGTTAAAGAGTATCAGGATAAGGTTAATGATAAGACTGCAACTAAATACGATGCTAAACTTTATTCAGTTTCAAGAAGTTTTGATATAAATATCAATGGTCTTATGCAATCCTCTGTTATTGAAAATGCTGGAATAGAAGAGACTAGTTTCAATTCAATTCTTCCATTTGATACTAATAATGCTTTAAAGTGGAGTAGTGGATATTTAAATAATTATGAAGCAGCAAGTGGTGATATAAATATTTTTAAATTTAAGAATAAGATTGATAATATGAGTAAGTCTATTGCTCGCTCTTCTGCGAATGATACTATGAATAGTTATGATAGAGGTGTACACTGGGATAATTTTAACTATACTTTAAAAAGTGAAGACTATAAAGTTATTTATTTACCTGTTTGGTTTTATAGTTATAGAAATAAGAATGATATTTCTTATGTATGCTTAAATGGTAGAAATAAGAATGTATCTGGTAAGATTACTTATTATGTTCCTAAAATTATTTTAATAGGGGTTATTGCATTCTTATTTATAATTTTACTTTCTAAATTTATTAGTGTTACATTTTCTGCAATTATCTTTATTTCATTTATTGTTTTACTTATTATGTTTTTATCTAAGTATAAGAGTGAAAGTAATGATACTAATTTTTTAGATACTAATAGAAGTTTATCTAATTTATCAACTGATGATACTTTTGTAAAAGATGAGGTTGGTCTTTTAAATAGCAGAATAGAAGATGAAAATGGAAGTGATTTTTCTAGCTTGACTATAGAAAATTCTTCTAATAATTCTAATGTAAACAAGAATAATATTATAGGCAATTTCTTTGATAAATTAAAGAAATAATTGTATACTATTATTAGTGAGGTGATTATAGTGGAAAAGATAAAAAAAGAGAAGATGTGGTATGATAATGCTACTATTCTTACTAATATCATCATTGGACTTATTATTATTACTATTATTTTAAGTCAGTCTTTTGCTGTTAATAATAACATAGGTGCAATTAATACTTTTAGAAGTTTATTTAATCACAATGGCTCTTATATTCTTGCTCTTATATATTTTGTTTTGATTAAGAGTCGTCATTTTCAAAAATATTTTAATGTAACTAATTTACTTTATATTTTCTTTTATTTTTTAAATTCTTTTGCATCACTTTTAACCATATTTCAATCTTTTAGTGTTTCAAGTTTATGCAGTTTACTTTTAAATATAATTATTCTTTTCTATATGGTTTATACATTTTTATATGATACTAGACTTTGGAAAGATTTTAAACTTGGAAATTTACCTTTTGATGAAATAAAGAATGAATGGTATTATTATGCAATTAATTTCTTTGCTTTTATCGTTTTACTTTCTAATTTAATAGGTGCAATTAATTTTGATGGAGTTGTTCTTTCTTTATTTGATGCTATATATACTTGTTTATTTGCGAGATATATCTATTTATATAAAGAGTATGAACTTTCTAAAATAGAGAAGAAGGAGGCATCTAAAAATGAAGGATAATTTATTTGAAGAGATTGATAAAAATAAGGAAGATATTCCTACTATTAAAAAGAAATTAAAGTATATTAAAAATTATGATTATAATACGTATCAGAAGGTTGCTATTTTTACTATGTTTATTGGATTTTGTACTGGTATTGTTTTAGGTAATGTTTTTCCTTCTTGTCAATCTGGTTTTCTTTATTCTAAGAAGTGTACAGATACTGAATATAATGTTGCTTTAACGATTATTTTTTGGTTTTTCTCATTCTTATTTTCAATGGCAATATTTTTTATGGGACATGTAATACAAATTCTTGAAAAAATAGAAAAAAATACAAAAAAATAATGAAAATTACGTAAATTATGTTGTAATTCAATGCTAGATGTGATAATTTATATATGTAAGCATAGTATGCTTAATAAAATTTATGGGAGGTAAATATACTATGAAGAAAATTGAATTAGTTGAAGCAGTTGCTGAAGAAGCTGGTCTTACTAAAGCAGATGCAACTCGTGCTATTGATGCTACATTTAAAGCAATCACAGATGCACTTGTTAATGGAGACAGAGTTCCACTAGTTGGATTCGGAACATTCGCTGTTTCAAAGAGAGCTGCTAGAGAAGGAAGAAATCCTAGAACTGGTGAAACTGTAAAGATAGCTGCTAGAAATGCTGTTACTTTCAAAGCTGGTTCTGCATTAAAAGACGCAGTTAATAAATAAGGCTAAAAAGCCTTTTTTTTTTGAATGTTTTCTGTTATACTAGTTATAGTGATGATATATGAATAAAAATTTAAAAAACAATTTAATTGTGATGTCAATTGGTATATTAAGTCTTTTTGTTATAACTCTTAGTGTTAGCTATGCTTATTATCAAGTTACACTTACATCTCCTACGAGTGTAAATGCAACTGCTGCTAAATTCACAACTTCATTTGCAGATGGTAAAGCTATTAATATGACAAATACTGAACCTATGAAAGATAGTGATGGTTTAATGACTAATGGTTATTCATTTACATTAAACAATACTGGAAATATTACTCTTAATTATGATGTTTATTTAAATATTTCTAGTTATACTTTACCTCTTGATTTAATTAAATTTAGCATATCAAATAATGATACTTATAGTAGTCCTGTTCTTCTTTCTTCCTTCGCTTTAGATAATAACAGGATAAAGGTTTATAGTGGCTCACTTGATGCTTCTAAATCTGCTAGTCATACTATAAAACTTTGGCTTACAGAAGGAGCAGATGCTAGTAGTTATAATAAGACTTTCAATGCTACTATTAGTGTTGTTAGTAGTCAAACTAATGCTGAGTAGGGAAGGTAATCTTCTCTTTTTTTATATAATAGGAAAGTTATAGAAAATTTTATGAAAAGTCTTAAATATTACTTTTAATATCAACAAAGCGTTGATATAATAAGGTTAGTTATAAAGGTGGTGGTTTATTTGAAAATATATAAGGCATATAAGTTTAGAATGTATCCTGATAAGGATACAGAGATTAAA
>ONSL01000028.1 GCA_900320505.1 uncultured Eubacteriales bacterium | reverse complement strand
TTTATTTAGACTACCAACATAAATATCAGTAGAATAATTAAATGCTAGAAAAGTAGTATCTTTAACAATAACTCTATGTGGCTCTATGTAAGATAAATTAGTTTTATCAATTTTTCTAATACTACCATTTATAATAGTAGGTTTGATATGACAAAACTCACAAATAAACTCGATACGTTGTTTTAGATTACTTTCCATCTCTAACTCTTGTGTAGTAAACTTTATCATAAAATGCACCATCCTTTCTTTGTTTGTTAATTCTTTTGTAAACACAAAAAAATCAACCCGAACGGATTGATATATATGTTAAGTTCAAACTATAAAAGTTCGAACAGAAACGTCACTGGAGCGGTTAAGCTACAGCTTACGAACCATATTGCTCTCCTTCTAAAAATATTATATATGAAATCTTATTAAATTTCAATGGGAGTATGGAGAAATTTGGCGTTTTATAGTATAATATTTTCAGCAAATATCTTGGAGGTTATTATGAAGATTAATAAAAATTTTACTAGAAAGAATGATAATACAGGAGTAACTGTAAATTATGAAACAATAGAAGAATGTCCTAATTGTAAAAAAGCGCTAGCACCACAAAATTTATATGGAATTGTACACAGTAGAGATGATAAAGAATTTTTATCTGTAGCAGATTATTGTAATGGGTGTCATTCATTAATAGTATCAGAATATGAAATATGTAGAAAAGTTACAAGAACACTATCTGATGGAAGAAAAGAATATAGTGAAAAGAATTATAATATGATAAAGTTAAATCATTCAGCACCTATAAATTTTAAAGAAAGAGATTTTGATGATAAACTTAAAAAAGTTTCACCACAATTTGTCAAAGTATATAATCAAGCATTGAAAGCTGAAGAATATTCATTAGATGATATAGCTGGATTAGGTTATAGAAAAGCATTAGAATTCCTAATAAAAGATTTTGCAATTTATAATAATCCAGAAAAATCTGAAGAAATAAAATCGACATGGATGATGAAATGCTTAAAAGATTATATTGATAATGATAAAATCAAAACTCTTGCTGAAAAGTCAGAGTGGATAGGAAACGATGAGGCACATTATGTAAAGATACAGGATGATAGAGATATCAATGATATGAAGAAATTCATTGATGCTTTAGTATACTTTATTTCGATGTCATTGATTGTTGATGATGCTGAAACTATGAAGTCCAAAAAGGAGAATAATAAAAATGAGTAAATATTATGACAATACTAGCAAAGAAATAAAAGATTATTTTAAAATTTTAGAACCAAATTTTCCAGAATGGTTAAATGAATATATAGATACAAAAGAATTATTATCACAGCAATATATAAGTGTTACTTGTGGCACTATTTATTCAGACTTATTTGAAAGCGATTTTTTCTTTTCAAGTCTAGACCATTCTGTTGCAGTTGCTTTAATTGTTTGGCATTTCACACATGATAAAAAACAAACTTTATCTGGATTATTTCACGATATAGCAACACCTGCATTTAAGCATTGTATAGATTTTCTTAATGGAGATTATATGACTCAAGAATCAACAGAAGATTTGACAACAGAAATAATAAAAAATTCAAAAGAAATTATGACCTTATTAAAAAGAGATAATATTAAAATATCAGAAATAGATAATTATCATTTATATCCTATTGCTGATAATGATACACCTAAATTATCTGCTGATAGATTAGAATATTCACTATCAAATGCTTTATTTACTTATAGATTATTAGATTCAGAAATCATTAAAGAAATATATGATGATATTGAAATACAAACTAACGAAGAAAAAGAAATTGAATTAGGATTTAAAACTAAAAAAATTGCTAGAAACTTTGTTAAGGTTACGAGCCGATTATCCGTTATATATCGTGAAGATAGAACTAGATATTCTATGCAATTAATTGCTGATATTCTAAAAAAATTAAGTGATGAAAACAAAATTTCTAAAAAGGATTTATATGAATTAAAAGAAAGTGAAGTAATAGATATTATAGAATCTTCTAAATATAATGATATTTTTAATATTTGGAGAAATGCTAAAAAAGTAAAAACATCAAAAGAAGAACCTCAAAATGTTTATTATGTACATCATGGAGCAAAGATTAGATATATTGATCCACTATTTAATGGTGAAAGGATTTCAAAGTGTTGTAAAATTGCTAACAAAATGATAGAAAATAATTTATCTTGCGATATGAATAATTATGTATATTTAGATTTTAATTTCTGATAATAAAGGGTATGGGAAATCCCATACTAGAATTTATGCGGGAGTATAAATTCAGTGCTGGCTAGACATAGATTTTATTCCCATATTCAAAAAAGCAAAAAAAGAGGATTAAATTATTCTGATAATTTTTTCCTCTTTTTTGAAGATTATTTATATAAAAACATATTCATTTAAGACAATTTCTTCTGCTGTATTTTTATAGTTGTTCATTAATTTTGTCCATTCTAACGGATTTAATTCTTTGCTTTTTTCAGACAGTCTTTCATCATTCTTAATATAATTTTCCATTAATTCTTTATAATAATTTTCACAAGAATCACTGACTAAAAGAAGATGATGAGTTAATTTATTCGTCATCAATAACGTCTCATAAAGTGCCTTCTTGTTTTGTGCAATAAAGTGTAATCTTAATATTCCATATCTTCCAAGTCTTCCATAATTTTCGTTTTTTTCTAAATATAAATTTGGTATTAAATAATCTCCTTGTCTTGTATATTTTATTTCCATAATTTTATCATTCCTTTCTTGATTTTAAACATTTATTAGTTCAGTTTTGGTATTAGAATTAAAGTATCAACTATATTATTGTCTTCAATATAAGGACAATTTATTATTCCATCTACATAGAAATGTTCTTTCATTAAATCCATATAGTTATTTAACTCTTCTTCCGAATATTGATTATTTTCCATTTTTACTAATGACATAATGGTATAATCTTTTTCTAATTCTAATAATTTTTCCTTATTGATTTGCTCTTTGTAAGATATGCCAATATTATTATCAGTTAATAGTTCATTTAAATAATCAATATAATCTTTTGTACTTTTTGAAATAAATTCTTCTGTAAATTTGATATTTTTAATCTCAATATTGTAGTTATCATCTCTTACTATTTCAATTGAAGATATTAATCTATTAATTAATTCTTTTTGTGCTTTTCTATTTAAACTATCAAATAAATAAGCAAAACTTAAATTATTTTTAAATATAAAATCTCCATTATCTTCTTCATAATCTAACTTTTTTAGAAGTTCTACTGTGTATTCTTTAAAGTCATTATCTGGATCAAGTGTAGTTTTCTTTTTAGTTAGTTTATCAATTTCTTTTTTAATAACATCATTTTTATGATTAATAGTTTCAACATCTAAGGTAGAACTTAAATATAAATCTACTAATCTTTTTTCTTGAACTTTTAATTTTTCAATGGCTTTTTCTATTTCTTTTACTTCTTTACTTTTAGTAGAACTACAAGTAATTATCTCATTAGAATTATCGTACATAAATCTAGTTAATTCATTTAAAATTCTTTTTAATTTGTCTTCAATTTTATCTGAATTATAGTGATAGCAATAACCTTTGCAATTAGTGTTTTTACATCTCAAATGATAATAAATTTTAGTTTCATTTTTATACTTTTTGAATGATTCACTAGCAGCAAGTATCTCATTACATAGCGGACATTTTACTAATCCTGCAAATAAATGAATATGCTCTCCATAATTTGGATGTTTATTCTTTTCTAGATTTGCTCTTGTGGTATTCCAAGTATTCATATCAATAATTGGATCACAATAGTCTTCAACTCTTAAAACATCCTGTGGTTTTCTTTTATATTTCCCGTATTCAAAAACTCCAATATAAATAGAATTAGAAAGTATTTTATAAACTCTATCTGCTTTCCATTTACCTTGCTTTAAATAAGCATTATTATCTTTCATAATGGTTGCAATATTTCTAGTAGAATGTCCTTTTTTGCATAGTTCAAATATCTCTTTAACAACTTGTGCTTCAATAGGTTCTACTTCTAAATGACCAGATTCCTTGTTTCTAATATAACCATAAGGTGCTTTACTAGGGTGTATTTTTTCTAAAGCCATTTCTTCCATAGCACGTTTAGTTCTTGCTCCAATCTCTTTTCTTTCTCTTTGTCCAAATACTAAATTCATTCCAAAAATCATTTCACCATTAGCAGTAGACACATCATAAGGTTCGAGTATTAGTTCTATTTTTACATCATGTTCCTCACAATAATTAAGTAGCCAAAAACCGTCATAATTATTACGAGTAAGTCTATCAACTTTAATTGCAACTAATTTATCAATCTTTTTAGATTTAATATCTTTTAGTAATCTTTGCATTTCAGGTCTCATCAAATCTTTTCCAGAATGTCCAGCATCATTATAAACATCAACAATATCATATTCATTCTTTTCACAATATTCTTTTATCATTCTAAGCTGTGAATCAATAGAATAACCATTATCTCTTTGGTCGTCAGTAGATACTCTTACATAAACGCCACATCTCATAGTTTTCCTCCTTTCATTAAATTTCGAGAAATATTAAAATACTTCTCATATGTTTCCTCACTCAAACGCAAAATATCAGACACTAAATTGAAATTTTTTAATATTTCTTATTAATTTTCTCAATTAAAGTGAATTTTACGAAGTTAAATTTAATATATTTCTCTATATGTTTCCTCACAAATAAGCAAAATGTATAGTCTAAAATTAAAATTTTTTCAAAAATTGTGTAATTTCTTTAATATTGTACTTTTGATTATGCTCTTTAATATAAAATGGCTTATTTGATATTTCATTAACTTTGTATTCTAATATTGTAAGAGTAGTAGGATATGTAATCTGGTATTCAGTAGGTATTACTACTTGTAGGTTGGTGTGCAAAATAGTTTTTATTTGTCCTAATATAACCTTATATTTAAAATCTTTTAAGATGTCGGTTAATCCTTTATTAGGTTTTAGTTTTTCAATTACTTTAAATTCAAGCATGAAAAAAGTCCTCCTTTCTAGAAAGAGAACTTTTAATGTTTTATATAAAATAAAAACTCACGAACAATTAAGTCCGTAAGTTGATTTCAAATGGAGCAATTGTGTATCTCGTTTGAGAAACATTTGCTTACAAATGTAATAAGAGATAAATCTTAATTACATACCAATTATAACACAAATCCTTTAAAAAGTGTAAACTATTTTCTCAAAATACGGAATTTCGTTAAATTTAATGTAAAGTATGATATAATTATATATAGTAAAGATAGATTAAAGGTAGGTATTATTATGGAAGATTTTTTTGTAACAGATTTAGATGAAATTCGTAGAGAACAAGAAAGAAAATTAGAAGAATTATCTAAAAACCCTCCTAGTGATATTAATTTTACTTATTCAAAAGAAGAATTAGATAGAATAATATCTAATTATAGATCTGAATTAGAAAAAATGAAAAGTCAAATTAACCCATCAAATAGTAATGGCCGTACGATAGAAGATTATACTGAAGAATGGGAATATCATTATGAACCAACAGCAAGTGAAATTGTTGATTTAGTTGATTCTTACAATAAACTTGCTGATAAGAATAATATAAAGAATGTTGAATATGTAGTAAGTCAAATTAATCAAAAATATAATAATAGAATGCAACTACCTAACGAAATAGCAAAAACTATGGAAGAAATAAAAGAGCATTTGAATTGGTTATATCAAATGAGAGATATAAATCAATATTTAAATAATAAACAAATAGAACAACAACAAAGTCAACAAATGCAATCTGAACAATTAAAACAACAAGAGCAACAAATTCAACAAGAAAGATTTAAAACAATACAAAATGAATTACCACTTATAAATGAAAAACTAAATTATATTAAAGAATTATATAAAAACAATGAAGCATTTAAAACTAAGGAAACTGAACTTTTAAAAGAGAGACTTTATTTTTATCAAAAAATTAATACATCAGCTGAAGATATGTTAAACGGAAGAAGAAAAGAAATAACCCAAGAAGATATGGATAGATTAAGTAGTTTTCTTCAAACACTAGATTCAATACAACAAGAAATAATTAATTCACATAAACAACCACAACAAACTACACCAGTTCAAGAAGAAACTTATGTCACATTAGAACAATTAGAGCCATTATTATCCGAATCTGGTTATATGTGCTATGGACATGGAACAGGAAGAAAAGGAAATTCAGATGAAGTTGTTGATTCTATATTTAATGAGGGATTAAGAACTAAAAATAATTCACTTTATTATACTACTATTGGATTAAGCACTCCTACTCCTGAATTGAAAGAGCAATTTAAAGAAATAGGAATGCAAGAACCTACAATAGAAGATTTAAAAAAGCAGTTTAATAATTGGCAACATCAAGATTCTAAAAAAATAATAATAGCAAGAATACCAACTGAATATATAAATAAAGCTGGAGATCGTTCTGATTTAGATGGAGAAATGTTTGGAGCATTTTATACTCAAAAACAGCAACCTAATGGACAAGCAACAAACTATTTAGATTCAAAGTTTATAATTGGATGTTTTGATGTAGATAAACAAGCAGTAAGATTAAATAAAAACTTTGAAAGAACATTAACTCCTGAAACAATAGAACAATTAAAAGAAAATTATAAAAAGACTGTAGAAAAAACTAATGCTAGAAGAGAAAGACAAAATTTAGGTATTACTCAAGAGGAAATAAACCTATCACAACAGAATCAAACACAACAAGTAAATTATAATACTGAAACTTATGATAACTTTGATGATAATATAGAATGGAATAATACATCAGCAGAACAAGCAGAGATAGATCAATTAAAAGAACAAATTGAAAAGTATAATAGTCAAATAAATACATTACTTGCAAATATGCAACCATATATGCAAATACCAAAAGTTAATCGAGAAATTTCAAAAGTTATAGAAAAGAATAATGAAATAAACTCTTCACAAATAATTGATAGTTTAAATGACTATAAAACAGTAGTAGAAATTAAACAATCATTATTAACTTATTTGGAACAAGCAGATAAATTTATAAAAGATAATGTAGGAAAACAACAAGAAACAGTTGTAGAACAACAAGCACAAACAATTCAACAAGATAATACTCAATCTTTACCAGATGATTTTTGGAAAGAATTTGAACAACCTCAACAAGAACAAAAAACACAACAACCATTACCTGATAATTTCTGGGATGAATTTGATAATCCTAATAATGGACGAAATGCTGGCCCTGAAAGAAAATATAATGATGATGGTACTTACACAATTGAGTATATAACACATTTAGCAACAACCCCATTAGGATTTAATAAAGATATATATGATCAACTAATGCAAGAAAACGAAACAAAAAGACAACAAGGAGAAGAACAAATGACTAGTGGCGGAAGACATATGTAGTTAAAAGAATGGAGGTATATTATGAGTGAAGCTTTGAATAATTTAAATGATGAATACAAGCAAATGAAAAAAGAAGCAACTTCAAAAGAAGAAAAACAACAAATAAAACAAGACTATAAAGAAATGAAAACACTAATCAAAGGTGCTGATAAGCTTATACAAAAGCATGATCAGGAACTAAGAAAATTTGATAAAGTTTGGGATAAGTTAGATAAAGAATATCAAAAACTAGGAGAAACACCAACTTTTGAAGAAGTAAAAGAAAAATTAAATGATAATCAACTACAATTTGAAGAACAAAAAAAACATAGTGATGAGTTAATAAGACAAGCAGATGAAACTATAAAACGAATTGATGAAAAGTTAGCTGAATTAGATAAGGAGAAAATAATAATGGATAATAAAGATATTAGAATTACATTAAAAGAATATATATCAAATAGTACAAATGATGATATTAAATTATCATTTGAGTTGTTTTCAAAACATTTTTTACCATCTGTTAAACCACATACAATTTTCTATAAAAATGAACAGATTAATGATGAAGATAAATATAAAAATATAATTGATTTGATTTATAATAATATAGATAATATTAAGAAATTAAATATGTTAAATATTAATTCATATAAAGGTGGCTTGCAAGAAGTTATTACTATTCAAATAGATAGTGAAAATTATGTGTTAATAGGAAATACTGATAATCAAGAAATGAAACAATTATACAATACTATTAAAAATGAAATACTAAAAATAATTGAAAAAAATGAAAAAAATGATTATTTTACATATAGACAAGGAGATATTCAATTTGGTGATTCTCAATGTGATTTTTGTAAGTATAATGATTTAAATAATAAAAGTGCATGTATAAAATATCCAAATGGTAAACCAAATAATATAATTAATACTGAAGTAAAATGTGAGTATTTAGAAATGGAGGAAAATAAAAAAATGGATAATAATATAACATTCGAACAAGCAAAAAAAATAGCAAATGAAGAAGCTAATAAACATGGAAAAATCATTGAAACTATTGAAGAGAATGATGAATATTGGTTATTCAAAGCAGGGTTTGAAGATGGACATGTAGATTTTGATGATGGTGTTGGATCTATTTATATTTCTAAAATTGATGGATCTACAAGAGGCTTAAATCTTTGGGATATGGATTTTACTAGAAAGTTTAAAGAATCTGCAAAGGTAATTTATAACTATTCAGATAATAAATAACTAAAATAGCGACTACAATTCGTAGTCGCTTTTGTTTGTCTTATAAAATTCTTCGGCAGCCTCGTCCATTTCTCTATTAATAGAACTAAGTGCTTTATTTATTTCTGATTTATTAATTGTTCTAGGTGGATTAAATATAACTCTATGTTCTTTATCAGTTATTAAGTTTTTACTATTCATATCATTAACAACTTGTCTAAAGAATCTAGATGTAGTAGGATCTTTGCTATTAGCATTTTTACATAGATAAGTTATAAAGTCTTTTCTTTCATCTATTCTTTTATCCATAACTGCATGAACAAAATCTCTATCTTCTTTTAACTCAGTATTCTTCATTTTAAGTTTTTGATTTTCTTTAATAAGTTTATTATTATCATTTTCAACTTTATTATTTCTATCTTTTTGATATTTTAAATTATCATTAATTGAAGATATATTATTAATTATATTTTTATAGTTATCAAAATAATCAGTTATAGATTCAACATCTTTAATTAAATCTTGTAATCTTTCTTTTTGCTTATTATTAAGTTTATAACCACCAAGTCTAGATTCTTCTAAACCTGATAATAAATCTTTCAACTCTTTTGAAGAGTTGTTTATCGATTTTATTTTATCATTGTTTTTATCAATACTTCTTTTATTAATTTCAAGTTCTTTTTTTAGTTCTTGATAATTAACCATATCTTTAACATGAATATCTTTATTTCTTCCTTTTTCTTTAGTTTTTAAAGTAGCATTTTCTTTTTCAAAATATTTATTAAAAATATCAATACATTTTTCTTTCATTACATTTTGTATATGTTCAAGTCTTTCTTTAGTAAATACTGATGATTTATTTACTTGTTTTGATAAACCTGTTTTACAACCATCTTTAACTGGAACTCCAACTATATGCATATGAGGAGAAGTTTCATCTAAATGAACAACAGCATTTGTTATTTTAAACTCTGGAACTAATCTTTCTAAATCATGTAAATGTTCTTCATATACATTAACCATTTCTCTTTTAAATTCAAAATCTTTTGTATCCCAATATTCTTTATTTCCAAGTTCAATTATAATTTCACAAGCAAGATCTCTTTTTTCATCTTTATTAACATATTCAAAATAATCATCAATTCTTCTGCTAGGTCTAGATTGTTTATTATTGTATTCAAGTCTTGCTTCTTCAAATTCAGTTTTATAAAATTCTTTAACATCATAAACAATATCATTAGTTCCTTTTAATTGATAAATATAATCATTATCATTTTCGTACTTTCTAAAATCATGATTATTTACTTTTGATAATTGTTGATAATTTTGTATTCCATTATTCGCAAGAGAAGAAGAACCACTTACATTATTTCTAGCATTACTTCTTGCTGATGCTTTTCTATTTTTATTACTTCCAAGATGAAATGAATAAGGTAATTCAGCCATATAATTCCTCCTTTTTAGTGTGGGTTAGTATATCCCATATCATGGTCATCCAAGATATATAACCCCCTAGATATCTTGTACAGCTTTCGCCATACAAGATTTCGTGGGCTAAGGATTATTTCTTAGAATCCTCTTTAGTAGTCTTAACAAACGAAGTAACAATTCCTAACTTAAACTTATTTGATAAGTTTTCAGGATTGTCTATATCTTTAATAATAGGAATTAACTTTAAAACTTTTTCATCTTTTTCTAGGTCGAAAAATATTTCATCAGGCATATCTTCTAAACTAAATTCAAATGTTGGATGAATATGTAATTTAACACCATCTATATCTTTAAACTCTTTCATATAATCTTTTACTTGTGATTCTTTTAATGGATAACTAACATTAAGCATTACTGATTTATCGTTTGAAATAAATTCTACTGGAACTTGTGATAATCCAAGTTCAGATAATCTACTAACTTTTTCAGTAAATAATGATTTTAGTTTTATATCAATTAAATGTATTCCATTTGGATATCTATCTTCTTTTTCAAAAGTTAATGACTCAATATATCTAGCTATAAATTCTTGTTTATCTTCTTTAGTCATTGTTTGCCATTCTGTTAAGAACATTGAAACATCATTTCCATTTTGCATAAATATTCTTTGAATATCTCTATCAGCCATAACTTTTTCTGGTGTGAATCTATTTTTATTTTTTAGTTCTTGTTCTTTTTCTAATTGTTTAGTTAATATATCAAGTTTTTCATTTATTACTTTTAAATCTTCTTTAAAGTCATCAAGTTCTACAACTTCAGACATATAAGCTTTTTTAATTCTTTCTTTTTGTTTTGTTAAACTAATTATTTCTCTTTCAATATCAGATTTATCAACTGACTTTTCTTTATCAGCAAAGAGTGGCAAGAATAACTCATTATATTCATTATCAAATCTTAATAATTGACCAACAATCTTTTCAAATTCTTCTTCAACATAAGACTCTCTAATATTTTCATGACAATCTTCACAATTGTAATAAACATATTTTTTTCTTTTTCCACCAGAACCTTTGCATTTCATTATCTTGCCACATTTAGGACATTTAAGTTTTTGAAAGAAAGTATAAACTCTATCTCTAGTATAAGTTCTTTGATTAATTATCTTTTGTGCTTGGCATTCTTCCCAAATATATCTAGGTATAATTGGATCAACAACATTCATATAAATAACAGGTTCAACATTTTTCCATTCTTTAAGTCTTTTATACATTTCATAATCTCCCATGTATAAACGATTATTTATTATTCTTTCAATATGAGTATCTTTCCAATTTTTATTTAATACTTTTTCTTCATTAAAGATATTTGATATTTGTAAGAATGTTTTGCCTTGCAAATATAAATCAAATACTCTTTTTACAATAGGAGCAGTTGCTGGATCAATTATTGTTTTTTTATTTCCGTTTTTTTTAAATCCTAAAGCTACTTGACCAGGTAAATGACCAGACTTAATAGCACCATTTAAACCAAACTTTGTTCTTTCAGATACAATTTCAATTTCAAGTTGTGATAAGACAGTTAACATTCTTACAAAGAATCTACCATTAGCAGTAGAAGTATTAACATCATCTCTATCACATACTAAATAAGTATTATATTTTTCTAGTTGTGATATTAGTTCTTCTAAATCTCTAACTGAACGAGTAACTCTATCAAGTTTATAAGCAACAATATAATTGATTTTCCCATCTTTCATATCTTTTAACATTTCTTGAAACTTTGGTCTATGTTCCATATCTTTAGCTGATATACCAGCATCACAATATACTTTATATACTTCATAACCTTTATAATCACATAATTGTTTTAACTTTTCTTCTTGTTCTCCTAGAGAGAATCCTTCACGAGCTTGATCTTCAGTTGATACACGAATATAAATACCAGCAACTTTTCTTTCTTCTTCCATTAATCTCAACTCCTTATTACTAAAAAAGAGGAGACAATAGTATCTAGTAAAGTCTAAATACTACTGACTCCTCAATTAATTCAATATTATATATTTTTATTTTATTTTTGCTTTTTATCATCGGTGTACCTCCATTTCTAGAGAATACCTCTTTCATTGGCTTTATATAATATACTTAAAACATTGATTTGTCAATTCCCTGATTAGGGAATAGTAGTATTTAGATAGTCTTTAAATAATCTTCTAGTTCTGATAATTTAATCTTATTAGATAAATTCTCAATAAATATTTCATTAGAATAGTTGAAAGCAAGAAATGTAGTATTATTAATAATTATTCTGTGTGGTTCAATATAAGTTAAATTAGTCTTATCAATTTTTCTAATACTACCATTAATAATAGTAGGTTTGTTGTTAGTAAAATCACATATAAACTCAATTTTCTTTCTCAATGATTCTTCTAATGATAGTTCTTCTTTAATAATATTTACCATAGTTCCATCCTTTCTTTATAAAGTAGGATAGTCTTTGTATTCTTCCAAGCTGACCTGTGGGAGTTCGAAACACAAAAAAACTAACCCAAATTGGATTAGTTATTTATCAAAACTCGAAAAGTTCGAGCAGATTTCACTATGGAGCGGATGATGGGAATCGGACCCACGTCAGGAGCTTGGAGGGCTCTTATTCTACCATTAAACTACATCCGCATTTCAGTTGACAATTAAAAGTA
>ONSL01000062.1 GCA_900320505.1 uncultured Eubacteriales bacterium | reverse complement strand
CTATGTAAAGCAAGGCTTTGATAAATATGAAAAGACAATTAAAAATTACTTTGTAGATAATTATGATGAAGAAATTATAGATGGAGATGTACATTGTATTGATATGTATTATTACTCAAAAGATTTAAAGAATAAAGAAAAATATATAATAGGGTTGTGAAAATATAGGTTAGAAATCTAATCTATATTTTTTTGAAAAAATTTTACAAAAAGCCTTGACTTAAAGTTCACTTTAACTTATATAATGTTTAGGAATGAAATAATATAAAATTTTGAAAGGAGGATATAAAATGTCATACTCTATTAAACAAGTTGCAGATATGATGGGAGTTACAACATCTACACTTCGCTATTATGATCAAGAAGGGCTGTTACCAGATGTAGAAAGAAAAAATGGAATAAGAGTATTTGAAGATAAAGATTTTAAATGGTTAAGAGTACTAAATTGTCTTAAAAATACTAATATGCCGATAAAGAAAATTAAAGAATATTGCGACTTGGCTCAAAAAGGAGATTCTACTTTAAATGAAAGATACAATCTAATATTGGAGCAAAAAGAGAATATTTTATCACAGATTAAACAGTTAGAGTATTATTTAAAAGAAGTAGAATATAAAGAATGGTATTACAAACAAGCTATTAAAGAGGGAACAGAAAAAAATATAATAGCGAATATGCCTGATACAGCTACATTAGAAATAGATAAAATTCCAAGAAAAAAATAATTAATATTTTTAGAAAGAGGGTTTCCAGCCAGAAATAAAACCACTTTCTGTCAATGTAGAAGATTATGATATTATTGCAGTAGGAACTTCAATATAGTGGTATCAAATGCCTATGGCTATGTATACATTTTTTGATAGCTATAATTTTTAAGATTTTATAAAAAGGAGGAATTTAAAATGGCACAAAAACAAACAGCAGGTAGAGATAATTTAGGAAAATTAGCACCAGAATTTGCAAGACTAAATGATGATGTATTATTTGGGGAGGTATGGTCAAGAGAAGATAAATTATCTCTAAGAGATAGAAGTTTAGTACAATATGCGTATTTATGGGAAAAGGGTTAGTTGATAATTCTTTAAAATATCACATATTAAATGCCAAAAAGAATGGTATTACTTTATCAGAAATAGCGGAAATTGTAACACATGCAGCGTTTTATGCAGGATGGCCAAATGCTTGGGCAGTTTTTAATCTTGTAAAAGAAGTATATAGTGAAGAAATAGAAAAACAAGATAAAAACATAGGAAATACACATGGTGGTGGATTTGGAGTAGGAGAATTAAATCCTTATGGACAATTTTTTATTGGAAATAGTTATTTAAACCCATTATCTACAGTAAAAGATATTAATTTTAGTTTATTTAATGTAACTTTTGAACCAAGATGTAGAAATAATTGGCACATTCACCATGCTACATCAGGTGGAGGACAAATTTTAATTGTTGTAGATGGAGAAGGTTGGTATCAGGAAGAAGGAAAAGAACCACGAAGTTTAAAGAGAGGAGATGTTGTAACCATTCCAGCAAATGTTAAACATTGGCATGGAGCAAAAGCAAATTCATGGTTTAGTCATTTAGCTATTGAAGTACCAGGAGTTGATACCTCAAATGAATGGTGCGAACCAGTAACAGATGAAGAATATGATAAATTATAGATTGGAGATATAAAGTGAAAAAGTATATAGGAATTATAATATGTATAATTTTATTAGTAGCTATATGCATTTGGGGATATTTTGCATTAATCAAAAAAGAAAATAAAGGGACTAATCTAACCAACATTAATGATAATATACAAGAAAAAATTTCTTCTAATAAAAGTATAGAAAAAATAAATATTACAACTGAAACTAATTCTGCAAAAACAGATAATGCTACAGAAACTTCAATACAAGAACAAGTAACGGAAAAAATAAAAGAGGAGAATATAGATATGATAAAAATAAAAGTTAATAGTAATATTTTAGAAGTTAAATTAGAAGATAATGAAGCTACAAAAAGCCTAGTAGAAAGATTGAAGAATGGAGATATTTCAGTCAATGCAAACGAATATGGAGGATTTGAAAAAGTAGGTAGTTTAGGCTTTAATTTACCAAGAAATGATAAAAGTATAACTACATCAGCAGGAGATATAGTTTTGTATCAAGGAAATCAAATATCATTATTTTATAATTCAAACTCGTGGAGTTATACAAAACTTGGAAGAGTTCAAAACGTAAGTGGAGCTGAATTAAAGAATATATTAGGTTCAGGAGATGTAACTTTAATATTAAGTATAAACTAAAGTAGATAGTATAAACGAAATAATATTAGAAGAAGCCTATAATTTAGGGAAAAATATATAATTTTGGAGGTATTTAAGATATGGAAGAATTAAAATTAAATCAAGAATGGGATAAAGTATTCCCCAAAAGTGAAAAAGTAAATCATAAGAAAGTAACTTTTAAAAATCATTTTGGAATTACAATTGTCGCTGATATGTATGAGCCAAAAAACTATGAAGGGAAGCTTCCGGGGATAGCAGTAAGCGGACCTTTTGGAGCAGTAAAAGAACAAAGTTCAGGATTATATGCTCAAGAAATGGCTGAAAGAGGATTTTTAACAATAGCATTTGATCCATCTTTTACAGGAGAAAGTACAGGAGAGCCAAGATATATGAACTCTCCAGACATAAATGTTGAAGATTTTCAATCAGCAGTTGATTTTCTATCCAATTTAGAAAATGTTGATAATGAGAAAATATCAATAATTGGTATATGTGGATGGGGAGGAATGGCACTTCAAACAGCATGTATTGATACAAGAATCAAAGCAACTATTGTTTCTACTATGTATGATATGTCAAGAGTTGCAGGAAATGGATATGTTGATGGAGAAGACAGTGAAGAAGCAAGATATAATAAAAGAGTAGCAATAAACAATCAAAGAACAGAAGATTTTAAAGCAGGAGAATATAAACTTGGTGGTGGAGTAGTTGATCCATTACCAGAAGATGCACCTCAATTTGTAAAAGATTACTATGCATATTATAAAACTCCTCGTGGATATCATAAGAGAAGTTTGAATTCTAATGGTGGATGGAATGTTACAGCAGGAACATCACTTTTAAATACAAGATTATTCTACTATTCAAAAGAAATAAGAAATGCAGTAATGATAGTACATGGAGATAAAGCACATTCATATTATTTTGGAAAAGATGCTTATGAAAATATGATTAAAGATAGTAAATATGCAAATAATAAGGAATTTCTTTCAATAGAAGGTGCTTCACATTGTGATTTGTATGACCAAAAAGATATTATACCATTTGATAAAATAGAAGAATTTATAAGAAAAAGTATAAAATAAGAGAGTATATATAATATACCACATGATACAGATATTTTGTCGAAAAATAAGTAAAAAAGGTGATACATAAATGAAAAAAGTATTGATAAGTGTTTTAGTTGCAATAATAATGATTATAGTAATTTGAATAAGTATAAAATAGAAAAACAAGGAATTAAAAAAAGTTTTCCAGACAGATATATAGTAGATGAATTACTAAAAGAAAATGGAATTACAATAGATAAAATCATTGAAGATATAAAAGAAATAATATATATAAAATAATTTGTACATTTTACTATGGTTTAATACAAGATTAAAAATTACAAGAAAAGTTTAAAGAATTATTGCAAAATTATGAATTATCTTTTAGTGATGAAGTTGATTTTTGGTCATTGAAATATTATAAATTTGGATTGGAACTTGATGAATATCTGCAAGATAAAATAAGTTATGATAATCCAACTTGATGATAAAGTTAGAGTTGAAGAAGAAAAAAATTCTAGTCATGAGAGAGTAAGAACTCTCTTTTTTTGGACAAATCGGTGGAAAAAAATTCTTTAATATGATATAATTCTGATTAGTTTTAAGGAGGGTAT
>ONSL01000080.1:474-3550 GCA_900320505.1 uncultured Eubacteriales bacterium | reverse complement strand
TCTTCGCGTAGCTTCGAATTAAACAGCATGCTCCACCGCTTGTGCGGGTGCCCGTCAATTCCTTTGAGTTTCAGCCTTGCGACCGTACTACTCAGGTGGGATACTTAATGTGTTAACTTCAGCACCGAATAATTCCGACACTTAGTATCCATCGTTTACAGCGTGGACTACTAGGGTATCTAATCCTATTTGCTCCCCACGCTTTCGTGCCTCAGCGTCAGTGATGGCCCAGCAAGTCGCCTTCGCCACTGGTGTTCCTTCTAATATCTACGCATTTAACCGCTACACTAGAAATTCCACTTGCCTCTACCATACTCAAGTTAAACGGTTTCTGTGGCGAACCGAAGTTAAGCTTCGGGCTTAGACCACAGACCTGTTATACCGCCTACGCACCCTTTACACCCAATAAATCCGGATAACGCTTGCTCCCTACGTATTACCGCGGCTGCTGGCACGTAGTTAGCCGGAGCTTTCTGGAAAGGTACCGTCACACTAATATCATTTCCTATATTAGTCGTTCTTCCCTAACAACAGAAGTTTACAATCCATAGGACCTTCATCCTTCACGCGGCATTGCTCGTTCAGGGTTTCCCCCATTGACGAATATTCCTAACTGCTGTCTCTGGGCCGTGTCTCAGTCCCAGTGTGGCCGATCACCCTCTCAGGTCGGCTACGCATCGTTGCCTTGGTAGGCCATTGCCCCACCAACTAGCTAATACGTCGCAGGCTCATCTCTAGGTAAAGCTTTAAAGGCTTCTTTTAATAATAGAAAGCGTACAATCTATTATATCATTCGGTATTAGCAATCATTTCTAACTGTTATTCCAATCCCAGAGGCAGATAACCTACGTGTTACTCACCCTTGCGCCACTAGGCTGTAATCCAAATCGGAAATTGTGCAAGCACTCAATCTTCATTGGGCAGCCTCGTTCGACTTGCATGTCTTAGGCATGCCGCCAGCGTTCATCCTGAGCCAGGATCAAACTCTCATAAAAAAATTAAATTTATTTGAATTTAATCTTAGCTTACTCTCATTGAATCAACGTTTTGCTTAGTTTTCAAAAATCATTGACTGCTTTTGTTGCAGTGCACTAATAATATATCAAATTTTTCTTTGTAAGTCAACACTTTTTTTATTTTTTTTGAAGTTTTTTTTTGATATATTTCTGTGCTTTTCCTCAAGCACGTTTATTAATATAACAGAACCCCTTTTTAAAGTCAATAGGTTTTTTTATTTTTTTTATTTTTTTTTGATTTTTTGTCAAATTTTGTTATAAATGGTAGTATTTCATTGATTTTTTGTACTCTTCTCTTATAGCTTTTTTCATATCAATTCCTATTTCAACATCAAATGGAATTAGTATACTATCATAAATTAAGTCTCCTTTAAATGGTAGAATTGTAGTTATTACTGGATATGGAAGCTCTTCATATGGGATAATTCTATCAATATTTGTATTTATTCCTTTAATCATATATGTTTTATCTTTGTTTGCAACTGCTGTATATTCTTTATCATATTCAACTATTATAAATACTCCTCTTATTCCTTTTTTAAATTCTTTTGATATTTTAATTTCTTCTTCATTAAAATTATATGGATTTTTGTCACAAAATTCATCTGTTAATTTATCTTTTTCTTTCCAATATCTATTGATTACTTCTAATATGGTTCTTGGATCCAATCTTCTTGACTTATATATTTTTGTTTTAGGCTTTATATTATATTTTTTATTTGTATAATCTAGTAGTCCAAAATATATTTTGTAATATAGGTTTGCATCTTTTTTTGAAAGGCATGCATTTTCTTGTACTTTATAGTTTTTTAATTTTAAAAAGTTTTCTATAGTTTCTTCTTCTTTTTTCTTTTTTAAATCATTTGGAGTTAATCCATTTAGTACACCTGATGGCATTTCATCCATTCCTTCATCTAGTATTTTAAAAAAACTTTCTAAATCAATACTCCTTAGTGCAGGCACTTCTTTCATTGACTCCTTAATTAGTTCTCTATCATTTAGCATTGCTGATTCTCTTATTACTATTAATGCAGTATTCCAAAAAAATGGTAATTTTTTTAATTCTTCTAACATTGTGTTTATCCTCTTGTTTTTAATATTAAAATCATTGTAAAAATATGTTTTAAATAAATTGGTATCTAAATTTATACTTCCATAAATTTTTGTTTTAAACTTTAAATCAATTATTTCATCTTTTAAATAATAGTATTCATTATATATTGCTATTGCCATTTCTTTTTTTATTGGTTTTATATTTTCAATAGTTATCATAACATAATAATTAAATAAATTGTTTGTTGTAATAAATTCTATTATTTCTTGCTCACTTTTATTCGTTAGAATTTCTCCAACATTTATTAATGTAGATGTATATGTAACTCCCATTATTTTACAGTATGGAACTAATACTTCATTTATCTTATCATTTTCTTTTGTATTTTTATAATTAACATTTTTTAATACAATACTTACCATTTTTTTTATTTCATCGGGCACAAATATTTTATGAGTATCTGTTTCAATTAAATATTTATTTGCAAGTGTTTTTCTTTCCCATTCATATTTATCATCAAAAAAATCTATAGTTTCATCTTTATTATATACTTTTTTTAGATATCTAAGTTCTCTTGTTGTACACAACGTTATTATATTATTGTAATCTTTATTGTAATACTTATATATTTCTTCAAGCATTTTCTTTTTTGTTATTTTATCATAGTCTTTAAAATTTCTAATTATTCTACTATAGTTTTCAAAGACACTTTCTTTTGTGTACCAATTAATTCTTTCTAACATTTTAGTCTTTTCTTCCATATTATACTCCTTCACATACTACGTTATTATATTTTATGTTGTGATAAAAGTAAATAAAAAAGAAACTTTAAGCTTCCTTTAAACTTTCAACTTCTTCTTTTGAAAGGCCAGTATATTTGCAAATGGTTTTTATGTCTAAGTTGTCTTTAAGCATATTTTTAGCAATTGCGATATTTCTTTCTTTAATACCCTCTTCTTTGCCTTCTTTGATGCCCTCTATCATTCCTTGCTCAATTCCAAGATTT
>ONSL01000080.1:0-465 GCA_900320505.1 uncultured Eubacteriales bacterium | reverse complement strand
TCATAAGTGTATCAAGCTCCTTCTTTATCTCTTGAGAACTAGATGATAATAATATCTTGCACCATTTCGCTACTTTCTTTTCTCTCTCATTTACATAATGATAACTCTTATCATTTATTTTGTCTATTATGTAGTTGAAATTATAAATTAAAAAAGAAGCTTTAAGCTTCTTTTAACTTTTCAACTTCTTCTTTTGAAAGACCAGTTACTTTGGATATTAAATTTGCATCTAATCCTTCTTTAAGCATATTTTTAGCAATTGAGATATTTCTTTCTTTGATGCCCTCTTCTTTGCCTTCTTTGATGCCCTCTGCTTTGCCTTGGATAATTCCTTGTTCAATCCCAAGATTTCTTGCACTTACTTTGTCTAGTTCTGCTCTATCATATTCATCATTTAATGATATTATTTCATCATCTTTTGATAACTCTTCTACTTTATCTATTATTTTCTTTGAATCTTTCTCA
>ONSL01000001.1 GCA_900320505.1 uncultured Eubacteriales bacterium | reverse complement strand
TATTTCTTTTCCATTATTTTTTTCCATAATAAAATCTCTCCATTTCTTTAATTTTATCATGGAAAGATTCTATTTACACAGATTTATTTACAGACTCATTTAATATATGGTATTATGCTTTTTGTACCAGTATTTGGATTTATATTATCAATTAAATATTCAAAGAGTGAGCAAAATGAAAACAAAAGAAATTTTGCAAAAGCAATGATAGTTATACATACAATTTTTACTATCTTAATTGGAACATTTTTAATACTTTTATTTTTAGGAATGGTATCTGAACCAGTCCCAGTATGCCCAGATGCATCAGTTTATATGATTTATATTAATGATTATATTTTCACTTGAAAATGGATGCTCAAACAGGAAAAATTTTGCAAGATCTATGCTTTTAATACATATTGTTTTTGTAATAATATTTATTTTATTAATACAGTCATATATTAACAGGCCGAATAGGTGCCCAGAGATGCCAAAATGTAATTATAACGAGTCATCAGTTGTAAGTAATAATAATTAAAAAGGAGTATGATAATATGAAAGAAATAATAGAAGAAAAATATAGACCATTATCTCCATGGGAATATTTTGGATATAGTATTTTATTTAATATGCCAGTTATAGGATTTATATTCCTAATAATATTTTCAGTTAAGGATGATAATTTAAATAGAAGAAATTATGCAAGATCTTTTTGGTGCATATATGTACTTGCAATAATTGTACTTGCAATACTTGCACTTCTTGGACTTTTAACACTTCCACTTTCAGTACCTAGTGTTACATCAAATCTTCCACAAGCATAAAAAGAGAAACATTTATATTTATTTTTAAATAAATTTATAGTATACTTATTAATATAATTGGAGGATGCTATGAACAAGGTATATACTGGATTAGACATTGGAGAAAATACTGTAAAACTTGGAGTATTTAAAGAAGTTAATGGTGAATTAAGACTTCTTGCAAAGTCTGAAGTTAAAACAAGAGGTGTATCAAAAGGCAAAATAATTGATCAAAATAAACTAGTAAGATCAATTACCATAGCATTAAATAATGTAAAAGATAAATTAGGAATTGATATAAAAAAAGTTGTTTTGAGTATAAAACCAAAAGATGTGTCATATTCTGTTGCAAATACAACTGTTAATGTTGTAGATCCAAATATGATAAGTGGCACAGATATAACAAATCTTGTAAAAGCATCATTAAAGGGAAATATTAAAGAAGGATATGAACTTATAACAGCATCACCTGTTGGATATAGACTTGATAATAATAAGATAGTAGATAATCCTAAAGGAAAGAGATCTAAAAAGCTATTTTCCAAGGTTATTCTTGCAAGCGTACCAAGAGACTATTTAATAAAGTATTTAAAAGTTGTAACAGAAGCTGGACTTGAGGTTATTGATGTTACATTTAGCGTATCAGCAGATTATTCAGCATGTGGAAATAAAGTAATGTCTAAAGAACTTGGTGCAGTAATAGATATTGGAGAAGAATCAACTACAATTGGAATAATAAATAAAGGAATAATGATTAATTCTGGTACAGTAAATATTGGTAGTCGTCATGTTGATAGCGATATATCATATATGTTAAAGATTGGACTAAAAGATGCAAGAGCTTTAAAAGAAACATATGCACTTGCAAGTATTAGGTATGCTGATAAGTATGATAGTATAACTCTTAAAGATGAAAATGGAGAAGACGTAAAAATAAATCAATACAAAATAACTGAAATAGTAGAAAAACGTTTAACGGAAATATTAAATTCTTCAAAAAAAGAAATAAAAAACTTAACAAACAGAAAAATAAGTTATATAATAATTTTAGGTGGACTAAGCGAGATGACAGGTTTAAACTATTTATCTTCTCACTTATTAGGAGAAAGGGTAACTGTTTGGAGTAGTACCACTATTGGATTGAGACATAACAAATATGGAACACTTATCGGAACAGTAAAATACTTTAAAGATAAGCTTAATATTCGTTCCAGAAGCCTCAGTATGATTGATGAAGAAGATTATGAAAGACTCGAAAATACTGATGAAGAAAATATGAAAAAGGTTGCAGAAATGCTTAATGATTAAGGAGGACAGTTTATGCAAGGTGGATTAGAAATGGACCAATTAGCAAAAATCAAAGTCATAGGTCTTGGTGGCGGTGGTGGTAATGCCGTCAATAGAATGGTAGAGTCTGGTGTTAAGGGTGTTGAATTTATAGTTGCTAATACTGATTTACAAGTACTAAATAACTCAAAAGCTGATGTTAAGATACAAATAGGTGCAAGCTTAACAGATGGACTTGGAGCAGGTGCTAAACCTGAAATAGGAAGAGAAGCTGCTGTAGAAAGCAAGAAGGAAATAGAAGATGCTCTAGTTGGAGCTGACATGATTTTCATCACTTGTGGTATGGGTGGTGGAACTGGAACAGGTGCTGCTCCTGTTGTTGCTGAAATAGCACAAGGACTTGGAGCTCTTACAGTTGCCATTGTTACAAAACCATTCTCTTTCGAAGGTAAGAGAAGAATGGAAAATGCCCTTAAGGGAATTGAAGAATTAAGAAAACATGTAGATACTTTAATTACTATTCCAAATGATAAATTAAGAGAAATAATTGATAAGTCAACTCCAATGCTTGATGCATTTAAGGAGGTTGATAATGTACTTAGACGTGGTGTTCAATCAATTTCAGATTTAATTGCAGTAGTTGGACTTGTTAACCTAGATTTTGCTGATATTAAATCAATAATGAAAGATTCTGGTAATGCTGTTATTGGTATCGGAATTGGTATGGGAGAAGATAGAGCAATTGCTGCAGCACAAGAAGCAGTTTCATCTCCACTTCTTGAAAACTCAATTGATGGAGCAACAGATGCAATAATAAATATTACAGGTGGCGTTAATCTTACACTATTTGAGGCTGAACAAGCATCTGAAGTAGTAAGAGCTGCTGCTAAAAATGATATAAATATTATATTTGGTGCTGTTATAAATGAAAATTTAACAGATGAAGTAATAGTTACAGTTATTGCAACAGGATTTGATAGAAGAGCACGTGAGGCTAAATTAAAAGAAGAAGAACAACAAAAAAATAAAGAATTAATTGGAGAAGAAGCTAAAGAAGAAAAACCAGCTCCAAGAAGAAGAACAGAAGATGAGGGTGAGTCAAAAGATAACTTTGATCTTCCACCTTTCTTACAAAACAAGATATATTAAACTAGCATAAAGCTAGTTTTTCTTTTAAAGGAGAAAATATGGAGTATAATGTAGAAACACTTGATAAGTTAAATAGTGATGGTATAAATAGAATATCCGTTAATAGTTATAGTGAATTAAGAAGACTTTCTGAATGCAAAGATTTTGTACTAATAAAAGGACCTATTTGTCATGCAAAATATAAAGATATTGAAATAGATATAAAAAATGCTATACCAACATGGGATTTTATTGAATGCAAATGCAATGATGATAGCAATATTGATTACATAATTAAATATATAAAAGAGCATATAGATTCATGTGATAATGTATCAACTATCTATCTTGAAAATAGTAAAAACAAAATGATTGATAGTGGAGCGATTACTTTTGATCTTGAAAATGGTAGTATTAAAAATATAAATATTCCTAAAATAAATAGTTTGGAAGAAGTAGATAATCTATTGTCATTACTTGATAATAATTTAGTTAGTTATAATCAGGCTAACATTAAAATGGAAAATAAAACTTATGATGGACTTGAAGATATGTGCGAGAAATATAAAGGTAAAGATATAGAGTGTTCTTATGGGGCAGCTGTTCCAGCATCACTTGATGATTTTACATCAATGAGAAGTACAATTGATTATTTTAAAAGTATAGTGCCTGATTGTTTGTCACCTGTCGAAAAGGCAATGTTTTTGTTTGATGAAGTTAAAAGCTTTTCTTAAAAAGAAAATAATAGTGATTTATCTAAATCAAGATATATTCCTACAATTGTTTCAACTGGAAATATTGTTTGTGCTGGATATGCAAATTTTTTAGTTGAACTTATGAAGGAATGTGGTATTAAGGCTGATACAATGAATGCTGAAATAAACTTAGGCAAGCAAGTTGCAGGTCACTCAAGAGTTATTGCGAAAATAGATGATCCAAAATATAATTTACATGGCCTATATATTTTTGATCCAACATGGAACTCTAAAAAGGATAATTTAGCAGAAGTAAAAGTAAATGGTAATCTTTATATTAATAGATTTAACGATTCAGATAGATCTAATCCAGAAAATAAAGAAATCATAAATGAATATGATGTAATGTCTGATTATAGATTCTTTATGATACCACTTTCGGATTTTGAAAAAGTATTTAAAAATGAAAATAACAATTTTCTTTTAAGTGAGATTAGAGAAGGAAATATAGAAGAAGATGTAGATAATATTAATAATGGTAATAAAGATAAAATACTCTTATATAATGAGATAAAATATTTTTTTGGAGATGATGCAAATAAAGAAGATGTAAAAAGTTATATACAGGAAAAAGGCTTTGAAACAGATGATTTCATAAAATGTTTAAATATAGTAAAAGATGCAGAAGGTTATAAGAATGAAACTGAAAAAGTAGTAAGAGAAAGCGCAGAAATAAGAAATAATTTTGGTACTAATCCTAGAAATAAAGATGAGCTTAATAAAATATTAGATAATGAATTTAATAAAGAAGAAAATAATAAAAAGACAATTTAAAAGACTTTCTTCTTTTATTTTTAAGGTTTTTGTTATACAATAGAAGTGATTGGAGTAAATATGAAGAGAATATTTGAAAAAGATTTTTATGGCAAAAAAATAATAATTGAACATGGAGAACTTGCAAAACAAGCTACTAGTAGTGTACTAGTAAGATATGGAGATACAGTTGTATTAACAGCAGTTGTATTAAATGATGAGGTAAATCTTTTGTCAGACTTTTTTCCATTAACAGTTAATTATGAAGAAAAGTTATATGCTGTAGGTAAAATACCTGGTGGATTTATTAAAAGGGAAGGAAGACCAACAGAGGCAGCTACTCTTGCCGCTAGAATGATTGATAGACCTATTAGACCACTATTTCCAGAAGACTTTAAGAATGAGGTACAAATAGTAAATACTGTTCTTTCTGTAGAACCTGATGCATCACCTGAACTTGCTGCACTTTTAGGATCTAGTGTTGCACTTTCAATAAGTAAAATTCCATTTAATGGACCAGTTGCTGGTGTAAAAGTTGGATATATAAATAAGAAATACGTAATTAACCCAACAGTAGAAGAACTTGAAAATAGTTTAATAGATTTAACAGTTGCGGGTACTGAAAAAGCAATTAACATGGTTGAATCTAGTGCACATGAAGCATCAGAAGAAATAATGCTAAAAGGATTAATGGAAGGCCATAAAGCTATTAAAGAACTTGTAGAATTTGAAAATGAAATAGTTGATAAGATTGGCGAAGAAAAGATGGATTATGAACGCCTTGAAATAGATGATGCACTAAGATCTGAAATTGATGATAAAATTGCAAATAAATTAAATAAAGCATTAAGAATAAAAGAAAAACTTGCAATGCATGCTGCAGTTGATAAGATTAAAGAAGATTTGATAGGAGAATACAAAGAGAAAAACAAGGATGAATTAGAAGAAGATGAATTAACACTTTTACTTACTAAAGTTGCAAAGGTATTTGATGATATTGAATATCGTGAATTTAGAAAGATTATTGTAATAGATAAGATAAGACCTGATGGAAGAAAGATGGATGAGATAAGACCCCTTTCAGCACGTGTAGATCTTCTTCCTAGAACACATGGATCAGCATTATTTACAAGAGGTGAAACACAAGCACTTTCTGTAACAACACTTGGAGCACTTGGAGAACATCAAGTACTTGATGGATTAGGGCTTGAAGATGCTAAAAGATTTATGCTTCATTATAACTTTCCTAAATTCTGTGTTGGAGAAACTGGAAGATATGGTGCACCTGGTCGTCGTGAGATAGGTCATGGAGCATTAGGAGAAAAAGCACTACGTATGGTAATACCATCAGAAGAAGAATTTCCATATACAATAAGAGTTGTTTCTGAAATACTTGAATCAAATGGATCATCATCACAAGCATCAATTTGTGCAGGATGTATGTCACTTATGGCAGCAGGTGTTCCAATTAAGGCACCAGTTGCTGGTATTGCAATGGGTCTAATTACCGCTCCAAATGGAAAAGATTATACAGTTTTAACTGATATACAAGGAATGGAAGATCATTTAGGAGATATGGACTTTAAAGTTGCTGGTACTCGTAATGGTATTTGCGCTCTTCAAATGGATATAAAAGTATCTGGAATCAATAAAAAGATATTAAAAGAAGCATTAGAACAAGCTAAGAAAGCAAGATATGAGGTATTAGATGTTATAGAAAAGACTATAAAAGAGCCTCGTAAAGAAGTTTCAAAATATGCTCCTAAAACTGTTGTATTTAATATTAATCCATCAAAGATAAAAGATGTTATTGGAAAAGGTGGAGACACAATTACAAAAATTATTTGTGAAGTATCAAATGTTAACGATGTAAATGATGTTAATGCAGTAAAAGTTGATCTAAAAGAAGATGGACAAGTTGTTATATATCATAAGGATATGGATATAATAAATAAAACTCGTAAGATGATAGAAGATATTGCAAGAGAAGTTGAAGAAGGAAAAATTTACAATGCTAAAGTCGTAAGAATAGAAGACTATGGAGTATTTGTTGAATTATGGCCTGGATGCGAAGGACTTATACATATATCAAAACTTGATACGAAGAGAGTTGAAAAGTGTTCAGATGTTGTTAAATTAGGTGATGAGATACTAGTTAAAGCAATTGGAGAAGACAAAAAGGGCAGACTTAATTTTTCAAGAAAGGATGCACAAGAAGAATTAAAAGGTAAAAAGAAAGATAAAAAATAGGGGATAATATGAAGAAAGTGCTAAAAGTAATTGGTGCAATTATAGTTCTTATATTTCTTATATACTTTGTGTATAGAAATATAGCTTTAAGATTTGTGCCAAGTAGTGATCTAGTAAAAGATGAGTCAACAAGTAGACTTTATAAAAGCATTATGCCAAATACAGATAATCCAGAATGGACAACATATTATTTTAATAATAATGTATCACTTGATGATATTCCACTTGAAATGAAGTACAATATAGCATTTAATAATACTGGTACTGGTATGAGTAGTGTTGAAGAAGAAAAAGTTAAATTAGCATATGAAAAAACTTTTGGAAATGGTACTTATAAGCCAGTTAATTCATTTTTAGGTGGATGTAATACATATAAGTATGATAAAACAAAAAAAGAATATATATCTTATGCAAGAACGACTTGTAAGCCGGTAAATGTTTCTATACTTTCAAAGATAATTGATGCAAATGAAACAAAGAAATCATTTAATTTAACTGTAAAGATTGCGTATCTTGATAAGACAAGCAGAAAAGTATATAAAACTTGTGATAAGAATTTAACTAATTGCAGTGGTGTTATTAAAAGTAATTTTAAAGAGTTCGATGAAGCTAATTTAGATAATAAATCATATAATCTTCATGAGTATAAATTCTATTATAAGGAAGATAATGGTAATTATGTATTTGATCATAATAAAAAAATAAAATAGTTCACATCAATGATATGAACTATTTTTTTATTGCAAAAAAAAATGGTGGAGCATAGCAGGATCGAACTGCTGACCTCCTGCTTGCAAAGCAGGCGCTCTCCCAGCTGAGCTAATGCCCCATCATATATGTCCTTCTCAGAACGACATATAAATTATAGCATAGCATTTTGAGACGTGTCAACTTATTTATGCAACTTTTTTATTTTTTTAAAACCATCTTTTTATTTGCATCTTCTTTTTCATTAGTATCTTTTTCATTTTCATCCATTTTGTCTGCAAGTAATTTTAACTTATGGATTTCAGCATAAAATTCGTCCGATGGAGCCTTCATCTCTCTTCTAGCACCTGGCTTATAACGTCCCATTATTGCATAATATCTATAATCATCTGTTATAGACTTTACTTTAACATGCCTTAATTCATCAGCTTGTATTGTATCAATCATTCCAGGTTTAACTCTTATCATAAAAATCTCCTTTAAAACCATATAAATATTTTATCATGCATAAATTTAGTTTTCAATTATTTACAAAATGTTTTTGTAAGTATATCACTTTCTGTATAATATTTATTATTTTTCTTAACTAAATTATATTTATTTCTATAAAACATTTTATTATTTTCTACTATTTTATTATCTTTAAAATGATATTTATTTAGGTATCTATCGAGTAAGAAATTATTATAGTTATACTTATATTCTCTACATTCTTTATATATCTTATAATTAAGGAATATTATCATATAAACTATTGTAAATGAAAATGAATTTCTAAAGTAGATAAAAAACAATAATATAATTACATATGAAATAATAATTGATAATTTAAAACTTGTTTTTATATTAAAATTAATGTTTAAAATATTATTTATGATCTTTCCACCATCAAGAGGGTATATGGGCATCAAATTAAAAATTAAAATTGCATTATTAATATTTTTAATAAGTCCTTTTTGATCTATACTATGTGATATTAAAATAAGTAAATTTGCAAAAATAAACTGAAATAGAGGTCCCATTATTAAAATAATTAATTCTTTTTTTATATCAAAGTTCATATTAGCATCTGTTATACTTTCTCCACCAAATGGATATATGGTAATTTTATAAACATTTTTTTTAAAGAAAGTTGCAAATAGACAGTGTCCAACTTCATGCATAACAATTAAGTAAATGATAATTGCAAATTCTTTAAAATATCCTGTAAGTAAAGATAATATGCCTAGCACTACAGTACCATTATCAAGACTTAATTTATTAAATATATTTTTTATAATCAAGAATTTTTCCATCTTTATAAAATGTAAGTATAAGTTTTTCATTAGAGGTTCCTATTATTTTTCCTTTAGATACATAGTCATACATTTTTATGTCATTTGCACTTATATTTGAATACCATGTATCAATACCGTCTGTATCTTCAATAATGATTGTATTTCCAAGATTTTCTTTATTTCCTATAAATATAACAATACCACTATTAAGACAAGGCACTAGATATGATTTATCGACAGATAAATCTGCACTACCATTTAAATTTTTAACACTATTATAAGAAAGAACTTCTCCTGATACTTTTTTAACTTCTTTCTTCTCACCAATATATTTTCCTATATACTTATGATAAATTTTCTTAAAATAATTAAAGTTAATATTAGAATTATAAATACTATTTTTAACTTTAAATTTAATACTAGAATTTCCTTTACATAATATTAATGTACAAATAGTTATTAATGCACAGAATAGTATTTTATTTAATTTACTACTTTTCTTTTTATATGAACCATTTCTTTTTCTTCTATAATCATCTATATTCATAAGATCACCTAATAAAATATATGATGATAATTGAAAATTATAACTTCAGTATAATTGATAAACTGTATGGAATAATAAATATAGGTGATAACATGTATATAAAACTATTTATAAAATGTATTGTATCTATTATATGCTTATTTATTATTGTTAAAAAGATTGGTAAGAGAGAAATTAAAAATGAAACACTTCTTGATCATATAATTAGTATAACAATCGGTAATTTTATTGCAGAAATAATATTAAATGGAGATAACTTTATAGAAGGAATAGTTGCAATGTTTATATTTGGATTTCTTTCATATCTTATAAATTTTATAACAGTTAAAAATAATAAATTTAGAAAATTAGTTGATGATGATCCTGCACTGTTAATTAAAGATGGACTAATTGATAAAGAAAAGTTAAAAAAAAATAATATTCCTTTAACAGTACTTGAAGAGGAGGCAAGAGAAGAAAGCATAAAATCATTAAAAGAAGTAAAATATGCAGTGCTTGAGGCAAATGGTGATATAACTTTTTATAAGTTTGAAGATAAATTTGATGTAGAAAGAAACATAATAATTGATGGAAGTTTAATAGAAAAAAATATGAAATATTTAAATATTTCACTAGACGATATACTTATATATCTAGAAGAAAATAATAAAAAAATTGATAACACACTACTTTTAACTTACCAAAATGGTAAATTTAATTTATATGAAGAATTAAATAAAAAGTAGATTTTTTTTTATAAATGATTTATAGTATAGTTTAGGTGATAAATATGAAAAACATTATCTTGCTTCCAGCAGATTCATATGTAGTTATTAGTAAGACAGTACTTTCTAGAAATGATACAAATGTTATAAGTATGCTTTATGAACCAATTATAGGATATACAGCTGTTGCTCTTTTTTATACACTTTTTGATGATCTAGACAAGTACTCTATGATGGGTGAAGAATATACTCATCATCACATAATGTCTGTTATGGGAATTAGTATGGATGATTTTGTGGAAGCAAGAAAAAAGCTTGAAGGCGTTGGACTTTTAAAAACATATTATAAAGAAGAAAAAGATATAAATCACTATGTTTATCTTTTATATTCCCCTGTTTCAAGCTATGAGTTTTTTCATCATCCAATATTAAATGTAGTGCTTTATAACAATTTAGGAAAAGAAGAATATAATAAATTACTAGATTATTTTAAGGTACCAAGGGTATCTTTAAAAGACTATAGTGATATAACAGAGAGTTTTTCAAGTGTTTTTAAAACTGTTCCTGGTACACTTGAGGTAAATGAAAAAATTGCAAAGAGAACAACTGGAAATATCAATATTAGTTCAAATATAGATTTTGATTTTCTAATAGAAAGTATACCTAAAAATATGTATAGTGATAAATGTTTTAATGATGATGTAAAAAATCTTATAAATACACTTTCATATACATATAATTTAGATACAGAAGCTTTAATAAGTATAGTAAGAGATTCAATAGATGAAAAGGGAATGATAGATAAAAATTATTTAAGAAGATCTGCAAGAAATTTTTATCAATTTAGAAATGAGGGTCAGCTTCCAACTATTATATATTCAACACAACCAGAATATTTAAAGAAGCCTGCTGGAGATAAATCAAATTGGGCAAAGATGGTTTATACATTTGAAAATACAAGTCCTTATAGATTTTTAAAAGCTAAAAGTGGGGGAGCCGCTCCAACAAGTAGAGATTTAAATATAATAGAGAGTTTATTAATAGATCAAAAACTAAAACCAGGAGTTGTTAATGTACTTTTGTCTTATGTACTAAAGGTAAATAATGGAAGACTCAACAAAAGTTATATAGAGAGCATTGCAGGAGAGTGGAAGAGACTTAAAGTAGAAACGGTTGAAGATGCAATGAAACGTTGCGAAAAAGAGTATAAAAAACGTAAAAAGAGTATGAAAAGTGGTCCTACAAAGAAAAAAGAATCATCTGAAAGTATACCTGTTTGGCTTGATAAGGAAAACAAAGAAGATGCTGCAAGTGAAAGTGATAAAGAGGAGATGGATGATATATTAAATACCCTTGTTTAAAATGTATTGATATTTAAAATATAAGGTAGTATAATTTAATCTGCACGTTTGATGGAGAGAGAGTTTTATGAAAAGTGAAATTTTAGAAAAATTGAATGGCAAGATTAGTTATAAGACATATAATTGCCTTTCAAAAATTTTATTGTATTCAGCTTTAGGAACAGATTTTTCTGTGGCAATTTTAGATGATCCAGAAATATTTAGATCACTTGTTACATCATCATGGATTCTTTTAGGAGCATCTTTAGGCATGAATTTTTCAAGTGGTAAATTCTATACAAAAGATATTAATAATATAAAAAAGCTTTATGATGATTTTTTAAATAATTATAAAAAACTAAATAAAAATTTTGAATTAAATAATCCAATTGAGATATATTCAATGTATGTTTTTCTTCTTAATAATGGGTATTTGTCAAAGAATAAAGAATTTCATTACAGCAGTAAGGTAACTGATTCAAAATGCTTTTTAGGTGAAGAGGTTATGTCTGGCAAGGGGTGCTGCAGGAATATATCTTCTATGCTTACAGATATATTTAATAAAAGTAACCTAAAATCAGTTCCTTTAAGAGTATATTTAGATAATAAATATGGAAAAGAAATAAAATTCGAAACTGTAGGCAAATCAGAAGCTATCGATAGAAAAACATCTGAATGGATAGATAGTCATGTAAAAAATAAAGCAAGTATAAGTATGATAAGCGATTTATTGAAAGAATGCAGCGAAACAGGAAGAAGCCTTAAGGTATCACGTGAGACTATTGAAAATGCTAGGATTCTTAAAAGCCCTGGAACAACAAATCACGTAATAACTTATGTAAGAGCATATGATAGAAATTATTATTTTGATCCAACTAATGAAGAAATATATCATATGAGTGAGATGGACCCTGGAATGCTTTATAGTGATGATATAGTTGTAAGATATAAAAAGGTATTATATAGACCAAGAGAAAAAGAAGACTCTAAAATAATTAAGAAGATTTTGCTTCCAGAAAATACTACTAAAGAGGAAGAAAAAAGATTTATAAGAGAAGTACAAGATATATGTAGTGATAATTTAGATTATTTTGATAGATTTTATGATGAAAATAAAGATATTTATGAAGAAGTTACTGATAAACTTGTAAAGGTGAAGAAAAGGTAAATAAGGATAAGGGGGTTAGTATGAAAGAATATATTAAAAATACTTTAAATAAAATGAGTGCAGATGGTTATAAGTGTATGCAGTATAATCTTGCAACACTTGCTAATTTACTTGTAATTCTTAATTATTCAAACTTTAATTATACACATGAATTTTCATATCCACTTTATATCACAACATGCGTGTCATCTTCTGCTCTTTATTTAACAGATTATCTTATTTCAAAATCTGATGGTATGATGTATACAAAAGATTATAAGGATATTAGACCTATTTACGATAAAATAATAAAAAATTATACAAAATTAAATAAAGAGTTCAATTTTAAAAATCCACTTGAGGTGTATTCTACATATATTTTTATGCTTAATAATGGATACTTATCTAATGGTAAAAGTTTTGAACATTATGATGATAGAAATAATGTTAAGGAAAGATTTGGATTAAATGTAATCAATGGTCGTGGTGTATGCAGACATATTGCTGCACTCTTAAATGATGAATTTAAAGACTTAGGATTAGAATCGTCAGTTGCAGGTGTTTCTCTTCCAACATGTTATATTGAAGCAGACGAGGATAAATTTAATAAAATGGTAGATGATGCAATTAATGGAATTATCCCATCTGAAATAGATAAAGAATTTGTTAGATCTGTTTTTAAATATGAAAAAAAACTTTTTCTTCCTTTATTAAATCATGATATGAATTTTGTTTTCTATGATGGTATTAATTATTTTTTAGATCCTACAAATAATATGACATTTCATTTAAATAAAGATGATTGTAAACTTCATAGTATAGATTATGAAGCTAAATTTATAAAATTTCAGAGAGAAAGTTTTAGAGAGAGTTTAAAACTTAAAAGATATATGTATAATAAACCATTTTTAGATTTTGATTCTGAAAATGAAATAATTAGTAGAACTACTAGTATTTGTGAAAAAAATGAAGATATTTTTGAAAAGTTTTATGATGAAAATAAAGATTATTATAATGATATATCAAAAAGACTTGCAAAAATAAGATAATATAAAAGTTTATCTTTTAAATATTTGATATTTATGTTATTATTAGTATGTAAATAAGGAGTGATTTATAATGAGTGGACATTCAAAATGGGCAACAATTCATAGAAAAAAAGGAGAAATAGATGCTGCACGTGGTAAAGTTTTCCAAAAACTTGCTAAAGAGTTATTTGTCGCAGCAAAGTCTGGATCACCTGATCCTGATTCAAATGCATCACTTAGAATGGTAGTTGAAAAAGCACGCTCTGCTAATATGCCAAAAGATAAAATACAAAATGCAATTGATAAAGCTGCAGGTGCTGGAAATGGTGAAAACTATGAACAAGTAAGATATGAAGGCTATGGACCAGAAGGAGTTGCAATAATGTGTGACTGCTTAACTGATAACAAAAATAGAACTGCAAGCGATGTTAGAGCAGCATTCACTCATCATGGTGGAAATCTTGGCACATCTGGTTCTGTAAGCTATATGTTTGAAAGACGTGGAATAATTGATATACCATCTGATTATAATGAGGATGATATGATGATGACTGCACTTGATAGTGGGGCTCTTGATTTTGTAAATATTGGAGATGCATATGAAATAACAACTCTTGCTGAAGACTTTATAAAATGTAAGAAAGCATTAGAGGATGCTGGCGTTAAAGAATTTTTAACAAGTGAGGTTACATTTATTCCAACAAATACTGTTGAGGTGTCTGATCCAGAAAAGCAAGAGAAGATAGAAACTTTAATAGAAACACTTGATGACTTAGATGATGTTCAAGATGTTTATACTAATTTGAAAGATTAAAAGTTCATGAAAATGAGCTTTTTTCATTGAAATTTGTAAGCATTTACGTATATAATAAACATGGTGGTTATATGTATGATTTTATAGAAGGAAAAGTAGAATATATATATTCTGGAAGTATATCAATAAATGCTAGTGGTGTTGGATATTTAATCAATACACCATCACCATATTCTTTCAAAGAGGGAGAAAATGCAAGAGTATATGTATATGAAGTTGTAAGAGAAGATGAACTTTCTTTATATGGCTTTAAGTCACAAGAAGAAAGAAGCTTATTCTTAAAATTAATTAGTGTTAAGGGACTAGGACCAAAGATGGCACTTCCAATGCTTGCAACTGGATCAGTAAATGGAATTGTAGATGCTATTCAAAGAGAAAATTATTTATATTTAAAAAAGTTTCCAAAGATTGGTGATAAAGTTGCAAAGCAGATTGTACTTGATTTAAAGGGAAAGGTTTCACAAGTTAATATGGCAGAAGAAGATGAAGATGATAGTGAAAATGATCTATATGATGCATTAATAAGTCTTGGATATAAAGATAAGGAAATAAAGGGTGTAATAGGTAAAGTTGATAAGACTCTTTCAATTGGTGATCAAATAAAAGATGCGTTAAAAATGCTTTTAAAATAGGGTGATTAAATGGTTAATTTAGATAATTATTTTAGCAGTTTTGATGTTGCTCAAAGAAAAGGAATACTTAAAACAATGAATCATATTCCTGTTGCAAAAGAATATTCTGGAACATATTTTGTTACACTTAATGATGAAAGCTATTTTATAAAAGTTGCATCTGAGAAGAATATATTTTATAAGATGTATGCAGAACTTGTTGCAGAACGTCTTGCTCCTTTAGTAAATCTTGATTCAATTAAATCTGATATTGCATTAATTAACTATGGTACTGATAAGATTAAAGATTATAGATATGCCTTGATATCAAAAGATTATAGAAAAGATGGGTACGATGTATATTCAAATCAAGAAATGAATATTTATTATATGGATGAACTTGAAAAGAAAGGTTTATATGATAAATACTATGGTGATAATTCTATAAATCAAGATAGTTTAGATGTTATATGGGATAGCTATTACTATCATTACAAAGATTTTAAAAACAGAGATGCAATAGTTGAAAACAAAGTAAAAGAACAAGTAAGAAGATTCATATTTAGATTTTATATAATGGATAGAGATTTTCATTTAGGAAATGGTGAAACACTTGACTGCGAGAATTTATCACTTACAGAAGATTCTCCTATGTTTGATATGGATCAGGCTTTTAATCCTCTTTATTATTATAGAAATAATTCGATGAGGGGAGCAGGACTTGATGATCCTTATGATGACTTTGATTCTTTTTTAGATATCTCTGATGATTCTGTATATTCTTATGCTAGTAGTATGCATAATATTTTGACACCAGAAGTACTTGAAAATACAATAAAAAGTATGGAACATTCAGATAACATTAAAGTTCCAAATGAATATAAAAATGAAATGGTTAGTTTATATAGCAAACACTATGATAAAATAGATGATATTTTAAAAAAACGTATTAAAGTAAAGTAGGTGATTACATGAAAAAAGAAAAAGACATAACAGATGCTGAAACTGAATTAGAAGACGATGTTTTAGATCAAAAAATAAGACCTGAAAGATTTTCAGAATATATTGGTCAAAAAGATGTTAAAGAGAATATAAAAGTCTTTGTTGAAGCTGCTAAAATGAGAGGTGAGGTTCTTGATCATGTTCTCCTTTATGGTCCTCCAGGACTTGGAAAAACAACTCTTGCTTATATAATTGCAAATGAAATGGGAACAAATATTAAGACTGCATCTGGACCATCAATAGAAAAATCAGGAGATCTTGCCGCAATACTTTCGACACTTGAACCAGGAGATGTTTTATTTATAGATGAGATACATAGAATGCCTAGATATATTGAGGAGATTCTTTATCCAGCAATGGAAGATTTTACACTTGATATAGTTGTTGGAAGTGAGGGTAACAGTCATAATATTAAAATTGATCTTCCACCATTTACACTTGTTGGAGCAACTACAAGAGCAGGAGATTTATCAAGTCCTTTAAGAGATAGATTTGGAATAGTTTGTAAATTAAATTATTATACTGATGATGAATTAGAAGCGATAATAAATAGGACATCACGTGTTCTTGATATGAATATTACTTCAGATGCTGCAAAGGCACTTGCAAAAAGATCTAGAGGAACTCCACGTATTGCAAATAGATTATTTAAAAGAGTTAGAGACTTTGCACTAGTTGACAACAAAGATGAAATAGATATAGGGGAAACAAACAAAGCACTCGAAAGACTTAAAGTTGATGAATATGGACTTAATGAAGTTGATCATGAAATATTAGGTGCAATAATTAATAAGTTTAATGGTGGACCTGTTGGTATTGATGCTATTGCATCATCAATTGGAGAAGAACGAGCAACTATAGAAGATGCACAAGAGCCATACTTGCTTCAAAAAGGTCTTGTAAAAAGAACTTCACGTGGTAGAGTTGCTACACCTCTTGCTTATAAAGTAATGCACATTGATTATCAAGAAAATTTATTTAATGAATAATGCTAATTTTAGCATTATTTTTCTATTTTATGGTAAAATTATATTATAGGATGGGTGATATCATGGGAAAGTATATTGTAATAGAAGGCACTGATTGTAGTGGTAAGGAAACACAATCTAAACTTTTAGAAGAAAGATTAAATGATATGGGAATAAAATGCAAAAGATTTTCATTTCCAATGTATGATTCTCCAACCGGAAAAATAGTTGAGGATTGCTATTTAGGAAAATATAAAAAAAGTTTATTTAAGGAAAGGGCAAGTAATGTTGATCCTTATGTTGCATCTCTTTATTATGCTGCAGATAGAAAATATAATATGAAAGAAATAATTAAATATTATGATGAAGGATATTATATAATACTTGATAGGTATACAACATCTAATTTAGCATATCAGGGAAGCAAAATAGAAAACAAAGAAGATAGATTTTATATGTATCAGTGGATTGATAGATTAGAATACTGGCTATTAAAAATTCCTAAACCAGATATTACAATATATTTACATGTTCCTATTAGTGTAACGAAAGAACTTTTAAAAAATAGGAAAGATTTAGATGATGATGAAAAAGATATAGATTACCTTGAAAAGAGTGAGAAGGCATATCTTGAGCTTACAACACTTTATGGATGGAATAAAATTGAATGTACTAATATGAATAAAATGAGAGATGTAAAAGAAATAAATGATGAAATTTTAAATATGATATTAAAAAATAAGGACTAATTTAAATAGTCCTTATTTTATTTCATCTATACTTCTTGGAAAAAAGTTACTGCTGTATTTTCTACTATTAATTTTATTTTTTGATTTAGTAGTTTTTTTATTATTTTTTGTTTTTGATTTGTCTTTCTTTTTATCAAGAAGTTTAATTTTTTCATCTAATAGATTATAAATAATATCAGCAGAATCATCATTATTTTTTATATCATTTAATTTTTTAATTTTTTCATCAAGTAAGTTATAAAGAATTTCTGTATCTTCTTTAGTAATTGTATCATTTATATTTCTATCTTTTATCTTTTTAATTTCAAGATTTAGTTTATTAATTGAATCTTTATTGCTTGGAAGTTTTTTAGGGAAGTATGCTGCACTTTCTTTTCTTAATTCTTTATCATTCTTTAATTCTTTTTCTTTAAATTCTTTTACTTCTTTTTTGCTTTTATCATCTTTCTTAAATATATCTGTACTTCCAATCAACTCATCAAGTTTAATTACAACTTTATCTTTCTTTTTATCATCTTTCGTTTTCTTCTCTTTATTATTTATGCTTGAATTTGAGAATAAATCTTTTTTAGGGAAGAAGTCTTCAAAATGTTTTCTTTCTTCTTTGCTATTAGTGTTTTCTTTGATGTTTATAGTTTGAACAGATGCTTTTTGATTGCTATCTTTCTTTATTACTTCTTTTTTAGAATTTTTATTTTTAGTTTCTTGTTCTTTTACTTTATTATTTTCGTTCTTAGACTCAACTTTAATATTATTATTTTTATTTATAGTTGGAACATCTTTTGCTTTAGCACTATTATTTTCTTTTGCATTTACTACTGTAACAACAATAGGTGATGCTTCTTTTTTAGATTCTGCTTTAACATTATTATTTTTATTTATACTTGGGGTTGAAACTACTTGCTTTTCTTCTTTTTTATTGTCTTTTATTTTATCATTGCTATTTCCTTTTACATTTACTACTGGAACTACGACAGGTGATACTTCTTCTTTAGAATTTACTTTTGCATTATTACTTTCATTTATAGCTCGAGTTTCAACTTTTTGTTTAGCATCTTCTTTTATATTATTATCTTTATTTACTTGATTAACCACAACTACTGGTGTTTTTTCATTATTTGCACTTTTATCTGCAGTAATATTTATAACTGGGACTTCAGATTTTTCCTTTAATTTTATAACAGGCGTTTCTGTTTTGATGTTTGTACTATTTTCTTTTTGATCTTCTTTAATAGTCATAACTTGCTTTTGATTTTCATTAGAAGGTTTAGATGTATTTATAACATTTTGTTCAGCTTCTTTAGTTTGAACTGGAGCTTTATCAGCTGCTTTTGGTACAACTATTGTTTCAGTTTTTGCAACTTTTTGTTTAGCATTTGATGTTAGTATTGAAGATGCACTGTTATTTATTACTTTATTTGCATTAGAAGATACTTTATCATCCATTACCTTTTCTTTAAGTGCTGATGTTGTATTTGATTCTACATCAGTCTTTACTTTATTTTCTATATTTGAATCATTTTGCTCAACTTCTACAACTTCAGCTTTTTCAACTGTTTTTAAGTTTTCAACGGCTTGTTCTTCTTTATCTTCAGACATGAATGCCATACAACTATCATCAATATCGTTATCAATTTCAATAACTCTATATATTTCTTCAAAACTTGTTTCACCAGCTAATACTTTATTAAGTCCATCTTGAAGTAGGGTAGTAACCTTTCCTGTTCCATAAACAAGTTTACGAAGTTCATCTCTATCTGTATTAACCTCGTTTATTGCAGATGATATTTCATCAGATATTTCTAGAACTTCTTGCAAAGCGATACGTCCTTTATAACCATGATTACATTCATTACATCCATCAGGATTAACATCCCATATCTCATCTACATCTTTACGAAGTGCAAGTTTAAATACTTTTTTCTCATATGGAGTAGTTTTTCTTTTCCTTCTACAATTTTTGCAAAGCATTTTTGCGAGACGTTGTGAAACAATTCCTGTAATTGCAGTTGAAAGCAAATATTTTTCAACATTCATATCTAGAAGTCTCTCAATTGTTGCAAGTGAGTTGTTTGTATGGATTGTTGATAAAACAAGGTGACCAGTAATAGATGCACGTACTGCAATTTGTGCGGTTTCTGAATCACGAATTTCTCCAATAAGTATAACGTTTGGATCCTGACGTAAAATAGATCTTAATACTGTTGCAAATGTAAGACCAATTTCAGAATTAACTTGTACTTGGTTTAATCCTTCAATATTCATTTCAATTGGGTCTTCAACTGTGATAATATTTGTGTTTTCTTTATTTAATACTTGAAGCATAGAGTATGTTGTTGTAGATTTTCCTGAACCAGTAGCTCCTGTAACAAGTATAATACCATTTGGCGCAGCGACCATTCTTTTTATTTTTACTAAGTTATCATCTGAAAAACCTAAGTCATCAAGTCCACCTAAACTTCTTGTATAGTCAAGAATACGAATAACTATTTTTTCTCCTTCATTTGTTGGAAGGCAAGATGCACGCATATCAAGTTCTTTTCCACCAAAGTTTCCTTTAATTGCACCATCTTGTGGTAGACGACTTTCCGTAATATTCATACCAGACATAAGTTTAAGTCTAGTTGTTAAGTTTCTTTCATAGGCTTTAGGAATGTAAGCATAATCCATTAAATCTCCATCAATTCTTAGTCTAACCATTAAGCCATTATCTCTTGGATCAAAATGAATATCACTGGCATTTTTACGAGATGCTTCAATTATTATTGCATCTGCTATTTGTGTAACTGGCGTTTGAGCGAAGTTAAACGTTACCATAAATTAGCATCTCCCTTTCTATTCATTTTTATTCTTTACAATTCCCCAACCCTAGACTATAATTAATTATATAATAAAGTAGGAATCTTTACAAGAAGAAAGAGGAAAGTTATGAAAAAAAAATTTAATGAGAAAGGATTTGCAATGGTAGAAACCATAGTTAGTGCGCTTGCAATAGCATTTACAATCACTATGCTTTACAATATAATATATCCAATTTCTGCAAAAAATAAAGCAACTGAAAACTATGAAGACCTTGATACAAAATACTTGGCATATTATATTAAAGAGATGATTGAAACCGATACATCTACGCCAAATAGAATTACTAATATGTCAGGTGGTTTTCAGTCTGATTGTGGTAATACTTGTAAAATGTATGAAACTACATCTTATAAATGTGCAACTTCTGATTGCAAAGCAGATAATGATGGTAATATAATGTATGTTCCAATTGAAAACAACAATATCTTTACAACAGATTATCATTATACTAACAGAAATTCATTATGCAATATGCTTGATACAAGTAAGAAAACTAAAAATAATATGTATTATTGCAATCAGTTTGTAAATGCAAGTCATATAACAAATATATATATAACTTCTTATGAAACAACTTCTGTACCAACAGGTGCTTCTCGTTCATTTAAAGATTTTGTTAAGAATAGTAATATGTTTACAAGAAGCTTTAAATCATATGTTGCATATCTTCCTTCACATATTTCTGCTGCAAATAAAAATAGAAAACTTTTATTAATTGTTGAACAGGAGCATGAGGCTTTAACTGAATTTGGAGATAAGTACTATACTTATGCATCAATAGAGGTGAATAGAGAATGAAGTTAGATAATAAAGGAATGACAATTGCAGAACTTTTAATCGGCTTTATGATTGCATCAGCATTAGCAGTTGCTATTACAAATTTTATACTTAATTATTCAAATGAGGAAATTGATCTAGAAAAGAAAAATGAAATAGTTGATTATAAAAACATAATAACAAAGCAAATTCAAACCGATATCATAAAGGGAGAAATTAAGAATGTTGTTGCAAATAGTTATAAAAGTGGTTCAACTACAATATATAGATTTACGTTAAATTACAATATACCTTTAAGAGCAAGCAACGGAAGAGGAAATATTTATTCAAAACAATTAGAAATTCATGCGAACAGTAATGTTAAGTCAGAAAATTATATAGTATATGATGATATAAATAATTTAGGATATACACAAAAGGTTAAGTATGATCTTCCAGATACAGAATGTACAAGTAGTGATTGTACTGGTGTAAAGTTTACAAGATTTTCATCTATTAATACAAATGTACATGATGCTTATAATACAATAGATCCAATTACAAATACTAACTATGGTATCAATTATTTTTCACTTGATATAACGATATCTGCACCAGAAGAGATTGGTGATAATCATATTTTGATAGTTGCTCCTCTTAATTATAGATATTGTAAAGTAACGGATAATGATGAAAAATATTATTACTAAAACTGTATTAGTTTTAGTAATTTTTTGATATAATTAAGATTGTTGGGTGATACTATGAAAAGAAAAATAAAAAACTTTTTTAAAGAAAATTATAAAGAATTAATTATATTCATAGTTCTTATTATACTTATAAAATGGCCTGTTAACTATTATATAGTTACAGGTGGCGGAACACTTGAAACAGATCCTAGAGTTGAAGTTAAGAACGAATATAAAAATAAAGGCACATTTAATATGTGTTATGTATCTGAATTAAAAGGAACGATTGCAACTTATCTTTTATCATATGTTTTAGGTTATGATAGAGAAAATGTTGAAGAGTCTAAGGCTTCTAATTCCGAAAGTCTTGAAGATATTGAATATAGAAATAAGCTTTGGCTTGCATCTGCAAATAATGCTGCAGCATATGTTGCCTATAAGAAAGCAGGTAAAACGGCTAATATAAAGGATAAAGGTATATATATATTTGCAAAACTTGATGAGTCTGATACTGACTTAGAGGTTGCAGATAGACTTGTCAGTATTGATGGAGAAGAGGGCAAGAGTCTAGAAGATTTTAAGAGAATAATTAATACAAAGAATGATGGCTCTACCGTTAAAATTATGGTTATGCATAATGGAAAATCTTATGAAAGAAAAGCTAAAGTAACTGATATTAAGGGTAAAAAATACATAGGCGTTGAACTTATGGAATACACTGACTATAATTTTGATCCAGAAGTAGAATTTAAATTTAAAGATTCTGAAGGAGGTCCATCTGGAGGATTAATGCTTTCACTTGAAATATATAATGAACTTACTAAGAAAGATATTACTCATGGACTTAATATTGCAGGTACTGGTATGATTGATGAATATGGAAATGTTGGCGAAATAGATGGTGTTAAATATAAGATAAGAGGAGCAGAAAAAGATGGTATGGATGCTTTTCTAGTTCCAGCTGGAAGAAACTACAAAGAAGCAATTAATACTAAAAAGAAATATAATTTAAAGATAAAGGTAATAGAGGTAAAAACATTTGATGATGCTCTTAAAAAAATAAAAAGGTTAGGATAGTGATATTATGTTAATTACAAGTTTAGATAATGAAAAGGTAAAAGGTTATATAAGATTAAAGGATAAGAAGGAAAGAGATAGAACAGGTCTTTTTCTAGTAGAAGGAGCTCATCTTGTATTAGAAGCTCATAAAAAAGGTTTAATAGAAGAATTACTTCTTGAAAAAGATGAGGTATTTCCAATAGATATAGAGGAAGAAAGAACTGTTTATTTAACAGATCAAATAATTAAAAAAATTTCAAGTGTTGAAACTCCACAAAAGGTAATGGCAGTATGCAGAAAACCTAAAGAAAGTAATGAATTAGGTGATAAAATTCTTATACTTGATAATGTACAAGATCCTGGAAATGTTGGAACAATAATTAGATCTGCATGTGCATTTAATATAGATACTGTTGTATTTAGCCCTAATTCAGTTGATTTATATAATCCTAAAACAGTAAGAGCAACTCAAGGAATGTTTTTTCATATGAACTGTATTAGACGTGATTTAATGCCTGTGCTTGAGAAACTTAAAGAAGAAGAGTATCCAATATATGGAACACTTGTTGGGTATGGCGAAGATGTAAGAGATGTTAATGATGAAGGCAAAGAAAGATTTGTTCTAATAGTTGGAAATGAAGGAAACGGAGTAGAAGAAGACATTACAAAGATGTGTGATAAAAACCTATATATAGATACAAGTAGTAATGTTGAAAGCTTAAATGTTGCTATTGCAACTAGTATACTTCTTTATGAATTGGGTAGCAAAAAGCATTTAGATTAACGTCTAAATGCTTTTACTTTTGGATTTTGTTCTTCGCCAAGCGATTCTCCAATTCCTCTAATATTTTTGTCTCTTCTTAATTTTGTAAGACCTTTATTTTCAATTTGTCTTATTCTTTCACGAGTTAAATTATAAACTTCTCCAATCTCTTCAAGAGTTTGCTCTTCACCAAAAAATCCACATCTTCTCTTAATAATATCTTTTTCTTGATCTGTTAGATGACTATTTTCAAGTGCTGAAACTAATTCTTTAAATATTTCATTTTGAACAACACTTTCCTCGATATTTGTATCTTTATCTCTTATAAAGTCTCCAATAACAGATTCGCCACCATTTTCATAATTAACAGGTGTGCTTAAACTAACTGGTGTACTTTCACCAATAAACTGCATAACCATATCAGGGCTACTCCCTAAATCTTTAGCAATATCGTCTATATTACTATCATTAACTATGAGTTCAGTATGATATTTATCATAATAATCTTTCTTTAATGTTTGAAATTTTAAATATTTTTCTTTGTAATGAGCAGGTTTTCTTATTAAATCACTTTCATCATTACCTTTTCTATGAATAGATTGTCTAATCCACCACATTGCATATGTTGAAAATTTATATCCTTTAGTAACATCAAATTTATCTATTGCAGTCAAAAGTCCAAGATTACCATCTTCAATTAAATCCATTATATCAATACCGATTCCTTTGTAACTTCCTGCAACACGTGCAACAAGTCTCAAATTATGCTTTATTAATTCATCCCTTATTTCTTTTTTTCTTGCTGCACTTTTGGTATTATTATATTCTTCAAACAAAGTTTTTTCTCTTTCTTTTGGAAGAACAGAGTACTTGCTAATGTCAATAAGATAGTCTCTATAATGACTTGATAAATGTACATCATCAATATTTAAAGACTCATTATCATTTAAAAGTCCTCTTTCATTTAAATAAAATTCAATAAAATCCCTAACGTTTTTATTAGAAGTTATTTTCTCAATATCATCCATATTGAATTTTTGGTTGGCACTAAAAAAATTATCAAGCATGCCAGTTATTTCTTTATCTTTTAACAATTCCTGAATTGAATAAACAGATAAAGTATCGCTATTAAATACCTCTTTTTCACTTAATTTATTTAAAATAGAGTATATATTTTCCATAGTTACATTCCCCCTTTGGCTTCACATATTATACATCAAATTGGTGTATATTACAAGATAAAAAGGCAAAAAAAACTTTTATATGCAAATTAAATATGATAAAATATTTTTATATTAAATGGAGATGTTAGGGTATGATAATAAATGTTATATTATGTATTGTTTTAGTTGCTATAATAGTAATTGTTATATATATGATTGCAACTTATAATTCACTTAAAACACTTACAAATAAGGTTAAAGAAGCTTATAGCACAATGGATGTTTATCTAAAAAAGAGATATGATCTTATACCAAATTTGGTTGAAATAGTAAAGGGCTATGCAAAACATGAAAGTGAAACACTAGAAAATATAGTTAAAGAAAGAGGTTATGACAATTTATCTGATAATGAAAAATTAAAACTAAATGAAAATATAACTGGAGAGATTAATAAACTTCTTTTAATTGCAGAATCTTATCCAGAATTAAGGGCATCAGAGAACTTTAAAAATCTTAGTGAAAATTTAGTAAAGGTAGAAGATGATATTGCATCATCTAGAAAGTATTATAATGCTATTATTAGAATATATAATAATAAAGTAGAGATGTTTCCTAGCAATATATTTGCAAAATTATTTGGATATAAAGAAAAAAGTATGTTTGAAGCATCAGATGATGAAAGAAAAAAGGTTAGTGTGAGTTTGAATGAAAAAGATAAGTAAATTTTTATTATTCATATTAATATCAATATTTTTATTTATACCAAGTGTCAATGCAGAAGAGGTTTCTCATTGTACAACTACAGATTGTGTAAATAAAATATATCATTCTAATGAACCATACGAGATTATGAACTATGATGTTAATATGAAGGTTAATGAGGACAACTCATATGATGTTACAGAAAAAATAGATGTATATTTTAATGAAGAACGTCATGGAATAAAAAGAACATTACCTCTTACAAATAAAGTTATGAGTGATGATGGTGAAAGAAAAGTACGTGCAAAAATAACTCACGAAAGTGTAAATGAACCATATATGGTATCTTATGAAAATAATGATATGATATTAAAAATAGGAAGCAGTAACGATATGGTTACAGGTTTAAAAGAATATGTAATAAAATATACATATAGTATTGGAATGGATAAATTAAAAGATAAAGATGAATTTTATTACAATATAGTTGGTACAAACTGGAATACTTTAATAGATAAAGTAACATTTACTATTGATATGCCTAAAAAGTTTGATGGTGTGCCAGGATTCTCAGTTGGTTCATATGGAACGTCAGGATATGACGAAGGTCTTTTAAAATATAATGTTGATGGTAAAACTATCACTGGATCATATAATGGAATTCTTAATAAGGGAGAAGGCATAAATATAAGACTTTCTCTTCCAGATGGTTATTTTGTTGCTGCAAAGAAATCACTATTTGAATATCTCATATTTATAATTCCTATTATTCTTGCACTCGCATCATTTATTTTGTGGAAAAAGTTCTTAAAAAATGATTTAGTAGTAGATGAGGTGTCATTCTATCCTCCGGAAGGATTAAATAGTTTAGAGACTGGATTTATTTATAAAGGTTCTGCATCAAAAAAAGACGTAACATCGCTTCTTATTTATCTTGCAAATAAAGGATATATTAAAATAGAAGAAGAGAAAAAGAAAAAAATTTGCAAAAAGAGTTATAAGATAATTAAAGTCAAAGATTATGATGGTGAAAATGAAAATGAAAAAACATTTATGGATGGACTTTTCAAGACTAAAAATGAAGTAACAATAAATGATTTACGTAATAATTTTTATACAACAACAAATAAAATAATTTCAAATATAAATAAAGAGGAAAACAAAGAAAAAATATTTGAAAAAGGATCAATGAATAAAAGAAATATTATACTTGTTTTAGCAGTACTTACATATTGTGTGTTTACAATTCCACCACTTGTATCATATGGAGAAAATGTAAATATAATGATAGATTTGTTATTTCCAATTTCTGGCTATCTAATATTTGTTATGTTTTTTGATAGGAAAGATAATCCAGATTACATTACTGTATCTATTATGTTTTTATCAATGTTCTGCCTTTTTCCTTGGCTTACAATCACGCTTCCAGCGGTACTTTATGATCCATTTTATTTAATTGAAACTATAATTGGATTTATACTTTTTGTATTCATGACTTGTCTTTATATGAAAGGTGCAAAAAGAACAAAATATGGCCTTGAAACTTTAGGAAAATTAAGAGGCTTTAAAAATTTCCTAGAGAATGCAGAAAAAGATGAATTAGAGGGGTTAGTTGAAAAAAATCCAGAGTATTTTTATGATATACTTCCATATACTTATGTACTTGGGGTATCAGATAAATGGATAAAGAAATTTGAAGAGATAAATGTTGCTGCACCAAATTGGTATACAGGATATAATTCATTTGTCTTCTATGATTTTATGGATTCATTTGATGATATGATGAGACAGTCAAATAGTGCAATTTCTTCAGCACCATCATCTTCATCTGGCGGATCAGGCCCATCTGGAGGAGGTTTCTCCGGAGGAGGATCAGGAGGCGGTGGAGGCTCATCCTGGTAATTAATTGAAACTCTTTTAGAGTTTCTTTTCTTTTATATTTTTGATATACTAGAAAAAAGAAGTGATTATATGGAAAAAATATATATTGGAACTATTGTTGGTACACACGGAATAAAGGGAGAATTAAGAATCAAATCATCATTTGATCATAAAGATAAGGTATTTAAAATAAATAACAAGTTATTAATAGATGATAAAGAATATATAATTAGATCATATAGAGTGCATAAAGATTTTGATATGGTAACACTTGATGATTATAATGATATTAATGATGTTTTATTTTTAAAAGGGAAAAAAGTTTATTTTAATAAAGATAATTTAAAATTAAGTAATGATGAATATATACTTGAAGATTTACTAAACTATAAGGTTATTTATAATAATAGTGAGTATAAAGTTAAAAATATTAATGATGCAAATAAAAATAATATAATTTTATATATAGGAAATAACGATGATAATTTTAAAATAACTATGAAAAGTCCTAGTATAAGTCTTGATAATTTAGATAAAATAATTTATATTAATGGAGAAGAAGGAATTATTAGATGAAGATAGATGTACTTACAATATTCCCTGAAATGATAGATGGTTTTATAAAAGAATCAATTATAAAAAGAGCGATAGAAAAAAATCTTATTGAGATAAATTTAATTGATTTTAGAAAGTACTCAAAAAATATTCAGAAGAGAGTAGATGATACACCATATGGTGGTGGATCTGGAATGGTTCTTATGTGTCAACCTATATTTGATGCAGTTGAAGATCTAAACAAGATGCATGATGCAACAATTATCCTTATGACACCTGATGGAAAAACATATAATGAAGATTTTGCAAAGAGCTTTAGTTTAAAAAAACATTTAATAATAATATGTGGTCATTATGAAGGATTCGATGAAAGAATAAGGACTTTAGCAGATTATGAAATATCACTTGGAGATTTTGTACTTACAGGTGGTGAAATACCTGCTGCAGCATTAATTGATTCTATCACAAGACTTGTTCCTGGAGTAATTAGTGATGGAAGCTTAGAATCAGAAAGCTTTACAAATAATATGCTTGATTATCCAGTATATACAAGACCAGAAGAATATGAAGGCATGAAGGTACCTAGCATTCTTTTATCAGGAGATCATAAAAAGATAGATGAGTGGAGAAAGAAAGAAGCATTTGAAAAAACAAAATCAAGAAGAAAAGATTTATTAGAAAAGTAGGTGATAATATGAGTTATGTAGTAAATAAAGATTTAAAAAGTAAAAATAAAAAAGAAGAGATTGATTTAAAACTAGAAGGATTTAGCCTTCCATTTAAAAAAGGCAAATTTAAAATAGACGATATGACAATAAATGATATTACACTTACTAATACTAATATTATAAATGCTTTTATTACGGGAATAGTATTAAAAAGATACAATAAATTAATTAAAAAAATAACAGAAGAACTTGTAGATGATGAAGGAGAGGGGTCTGATCCTAGACTAATAATAGATGATATAGAAAAGTTTAGAATAGAAGTAAAAACTAAATATAGAAAATATCTTGATAAAAAGACTCTTGAAAAGATGAGCAAGAAGTTAAAATTTTTTATTAGTGAAATTAATGAAGAAGTAAAAGAAAAAGAAAGTACTAAGGAAGTATCTAAGAGAAGAAGTAGATAAAAACTATGGAAGATAGAAAAAAGATTAAGTCAATTTCAACTAGAACACATCATACATCTGATACAGTTGATGTTACATCAGGTGAAGAAAAAAATTCTAGCTCATTTATTACAGCATCTTTATATGAAGCTGATATGAGTGATTATAAGTATGCCCCAGATGATGCAGACTCTTTCTTTGATTCAACTTTCTATCTTGGCTTAGGTTTTATTTCAACAACTTGTATTAATGAACTTCTTTGCTATCTTATGGAGAAAAAAATAAGCAAAAAAGAAGAGAAAGATAAAGGAAAAATAAAAAAGTTAAGCAAGTAATTAAATTTTATTTATATTGGTGTAAAAGAAGTAGATAACTTCTTTTTTTTGTTATATAATAATTTAGAGATGATAAGATGATAGCAGTATATATGATAGGTAATAATGATGCTCTTTCTTTCAATAATAGAAGAGTGTCAAGTGACAAAAATATAATTGATGATTTATATAAAAATTATGAAAATATAAATATTTTTAAAAGATCAGAAGATTTATTTAAAGGAAGAAAATATAATATAGTTGATAGTTTAGATGATGGTATTTATTTTTTAGAAGATAATATAGATAAGAAAATAGATACATTAATAATATATAGATTTAATAGAGATTATCCTTATGATAATAGATTAAATATTGATTTAGAAAAATATAGTTTAATAGATACATATGATTTTAGGGGAAATAGTCATGATAAAATAACAAAGGAAGTATTTGAGTATGAGAAAGACTAAGAGAAAAATAAAATTAATATTATCAATATTTGTATTAGTCATTGCAATATCATCTTATTATTTAAAAGATAGTTATGGAAAGGTAGAAGATAATAAGAAAATTGCAACTAGTAGTAATATATCTTTAGATAATATTCCAGAATATGATGGTAATTTATACGTTACAATAAATGGTAATAAACCTTATTTTAAAGATGAAGATCTTGTTAATGATTCTTATGAAAATTATAGTGAACTAGATAATCTTGGAAGAGCAGGAGTTGCTGTTTCAAACATTGGAAAAGATCTAATGCCAACAGAAAAAAGAGGCTCAATTGGAATGGTTAAGCCTACTGGGTGGCATACAGTAAAATATGATTTTGTAGATGGAAAATACTTATATAATAGATGTCATTTAATTGGCTATCAGCTAACTGGAGAGAATGCAAATGAGAAAAATTTAATAACATGTACAAGATCTATGAATACTAAAGGAATGCTTCCTTTTGAAAATATGGTTGCTGATTATGTAAAAGAGACAAACAATCATGTACTTTATAGAGTAACACCAATTTATAAGGGTGATAATCTTCTTGCATCCGGAGTTTTAATGGAAGCAGAAAGTGTAGAAGATAAGGGAAAAGGAATTCTTTTTAGTGTCTATGTTTACAATAATGAGAAAGGTATTACTATTAATTATCAAAATGGAGATAGCAAAATAAGTGATTAATTTTTAAATATTTTCTTTAATTTAGTTTATTAATATGATATATTTGTTTATAGGAATAGGTGGTATATATATGGACTTTGAATTTATTTATAATGAGTATATTTTAATATGGAATTTACTATTTAGACAATCTATTTCTAAAAATTTAAATGATAATAAACAAAAGATTTGGTATAATTATAAAAATGAATATAATGCCCTTTTTGGTGACAAAGAATTAATACTTAAAGATCCTAAAAATTATATACCTAATGATGATACAATATACAATATTGTAAAGGAACTTGATCTTTATCCAGGACTGAGTAAGGAAGTTGAACATTTCAGGTTAACATTAATAAAAAAATGGAATGAAGTTAAAAAAGTTGCTAACAAAAATTTAAAAGATTTATTAAGAATAAATTTAAATACCTATAAAGTTTATGTAGTTGATCCAAAACTTGAAGTTACTGATATAGTTAATGTTGATAAAAGTAAAATAATAATATATGGATCAACTAGCGAAAATCTTATTATGAATTTAGTATATAAAATACTTTTTAGTGAACTTGAAAGTGCAAGCAATAGCAATATGGTTAATGCATGCCTTGAGTTAATACTAAAAAATGAAATACCAACTAGAATATCAGGAGTTAGTCATTATTTAGATGGTAAAAGTAAATATGCAAGTTTAAAAAAACAAATATATCCATATTTTTTAATGTATATGAATGTTCCAAAGGATAAGTTTTATGATTATATGAAAAGAGATGGAATAATATTTAATGTAAATAGTTTTCCATATAATGAATCACTGAAGAATATGAATATATTTAGTTTTATTGATTTTTGTATAAAAAATGTAACACAAATTATAAAAATAGATGATTCTGAAATACTTTAGGGGGGCATATTATGGAAAAAAACATAAAATTATTACTTGATAAAATAAATTTTGATAAAGAAAAGTATGACTTTTTTAATAATGCTAAACTTATAAAAATGAAACTTTTTAAAACAGATGGTGTTCTTGAACTTTATATTAAAATAGATAATATGATTGAACCAGATGTATATAAAGAGTTATGTGACAAGATATATATACTTGATAGAAGAATAAAAAAGGCATATTTCTTTTTTGATGTAGAAAATATAGATATAGAATTATATAAAAGATATTTTAGTGTAGTACTTGATATTTTAAAAGAGAAGATAAGTAAGAATTTATTTATAAATTCTATTAATATTAAAGATAATAAATTAGTTATACTTTATAGCAACAAATTTGAAGAAGAAAAATTAAAGAGTAATATAGAAAGAATAAATAAGATATATAATAGTTTGGGATATAAAGATGAAATACTACTTGAAGAAAATAAAGATAAAGTAGAACTTAAAAATGTAACAGAGGTATCTTTTAAGGACTTACCTAAAGAAAAAATAGCTCAAACTGAAAATAATAATAGCAATAATAACACTCAACTAAGAAGATTTAGAAAAAGAGAGACAAGTCCTGATTGTATATTAGGTGTTACTATAAAAGACAATCCAATAAGTTTACATACTGTAATTGGTGAAGATAATAACGTCACAGTAGAGGCTAAAATATTTGGAACTGAATATTTTGAATCATCTAAAAGTGATTTTAAAATAATAACACTTAAGATAACTGACTATACGGATAGTATATATTGCAAGGTATTTACTCGTGATAAAGATGAATATAAATGTCTTTCTAAAGAACTAAAAGAAGGAGTTTGGATAAAAGTTAGAGGATATACTAAAAATGATCAATATTCAAAAGAACTTGTTTTAAATGCTAGAGATATAATGAAGAGCGATCATAAAGATGTAACAATAGAAGATACATATCCTGAAAAACGTGTAGAACTTCATGCACATACTAAAATGAGTCAGATGGATGGAGTTGCAGATGAAACTGATTTAGTTAAAAGAGCGATTAAATGGGGACATAAAGCAATTGCAATAACAGATCATAATGGATGTCAAGCATTTCCTCATGTTTTTAACTATGTAACAAAATACAATAAAGGATTAAAAGAAGGGGAAGAACCATTTAAAGCATTATATGGAACAGAACTTACTTTAATTGACGATTCAGTAGATATTGTTGTAAGACCAAATAAAGATAAACTACTTGATGATACATATGTTGTATTCGATTTTGAAACAACAGGCTTTAATGCAGGCGGAGAAGATAGTATTATTGAAATTGGTGCAGTAAAGATTAAAGAAGGAATGGTAATTGAAAAATATGATGAACTTATAAATCCAGGTAGAAAATTACCAGAGAGAATAACTGCTGTTACAAATATAACTGATGATATGCTTGAAGGTAAAAGATGCGAAGAGGATGCAATTAAAGACTTTATTAAGTGGTTTGGAGATCTTCCAATGGTTGCTCACAATGCAAAATTTGATGTATCATTTCTTGAAATGTGTTATAAAAAATATAATTTAGGCACATTTAAAAATACTGTAATTGATACACTAGAACTTTCACGTACACTTGATAATAATTATGCAAGACATTCACTTTCTGCAATAGTTAAAAGATATAATGTTCCATGGGATGAGAATGCTCACCATAGAGGAGATTATGATGCAGAAGGAACTGCACTTGTATTTTGGAAGATGCTTGAAAAACTTAATAATCGTAATATTGAAACTATGGATCAGCTTGCAAATATGGTATCAACTGATGAAATCTATAAATATGGTAGAAGTTATCATGTAAACTTAATTGCAAAGAATAAGACTGGTTTAAAAAATTTATTTAAAATAATTTCTCTTGCTAATACAATTTACATCTATAAAACACCTAGAATACCAAGAAGTGTACTTGAAGAAAATAGAGAAGGACTTCTTGTTGGATCTGGATGTTATGAAAGCGAAGTATTTGTTCAGGCAAGATCAAAGTCAGAAGACGAGCTTTCAAATATAATAAGATACTATGATTATGTTGAAGTACAGCCTATTGAGTGCTATATACATCTTCTTCAAACAGGAGATTTTTCAAATAATTTAGAACTTTCTGAACATCTTAAGAAAATAATTAGAACAACAAAAGAAGCTGGAAAATTAATAGTTGCAACTGGAGATGTACATCATATCGATAGAGAAGATAAAATTTATAGAGAAATAATTGTAAATCAAAAGGTTCCTGGTGGCGGTCGTCATCCACTTGCAAGAGGTGGAATAAAAGAGATACCATCAAATCACTTTAGAACAACTGATGAAATGATGGATGACTTTAAATTCCTAGAAGATGAAAAACTAGCTCATGAAATAGTAATAGATAATCCTAATAAGATTGCAGATATGTGTGACATAATAGAGGTAATACCAGATACTGGCGGTATACCATTTTCTCCACGTGTTAAAGGTGATGATGGCGAATATCTAGACTGCCCTAGAGTTGTTACAGATCTTGTTATGACAAAAGCAAAAGACTGGTATGGAGATCCACTACCTCATTTTATTGAAGATAGAATTGCAACAGAACTTTATGGAGATATTTTAAAGAATACAATAACTGAAAATCTTAAAGCTCAAGGAATTGAAGATGAAGATAAGATATTTGAAGAACTTGATAAATACATTAATGATGGAAAAGATAAAATAGAGGATTTAATAAGAGAAAAATTAAGAAAGGAAAATCCAGATTTAGATAAAGATGCTCTTGAAGGACTACTTAAGAAAAAATTAGGTGGTGTTATAGGTGGCGGATTTGATCCAATATACTTAATTGCACAACGTTTAGTTAAACACTCTAATGATGAGGGATTCCTTGTTGGTTCAAGAGGATCTGTTGGATCATCTTTTGTTGCAACTATGATGGGAATAACTGAAGTTAATCCACTTCCTGCACATTATAGATGCCCTAAATGTAAAAGAAGTTTCTTCAATGATGATAATGGAGAAAGTTTAGGAACTAACTTTTCTTCTGGATTTGACCTTCCAGATAAAGATTGTCCTAATTGCAAAATAAAAATGATTAAGGATGGACAAGATATGCCATTTGCAACGTTCCTAGGTTTTAATGCTGATAAGGTTCCTGATATAGACCTTAATTTTAGTGATTTAAACCAGGCATCTGCTCATGCGTATACAAAGGTTTTATTTGGAGAAGATAATGTATATAGAGCAGGAACTATTGGTACAGTTGCTGATAAGACTGCATTTGGTTTTGTCAAAGGATTTGAGGAAGAAAAAGGAATTGAAGGAATGAGAACAGCAGAGATTGAACGTCTTGCTATGGGATGTACTGGTGTTAAAAGAACAACTGGTCAGCATCCAGGAGGAATCGTTGTTATTCCAGATTATAAATCTGTGTATGATTTTACTCCATTCCAATTTCCTGCAGATGATCCAACATCTGCTTGGAGAACTACACACTTTGATTATCATGCAATAGATCAGTGCGTACTTAAACTAGATATACTAGGCCACTCTGATCCAACCCAGCTAAGACTTATCCAGCTTCAATCAGGAACTGATATAATGAAAGTTCCACTTGATGATAAAGCAACAATGAGTATATTTACATCAACTGAAGCACTTGGCGTAACTAATGAAGAAATAATGTGTGATACAGGTACTCTTGGAATACCAGAGTTTGGGACACCATTTACAATTCAACTTGTAAAAGATACTAAGCCAAAGACATTTGGAGAATTGATTAAAATATCTGGCCTTTCACATGGTACCGATGTTTGGCTTGGAAATGCTCAAGATTTAATTAAGAATAATATTGTTCCATTTAAAGAAGTAATTGGATGTCGTGATGATATAATGGTTTATTTGATGTATCATGGACTTGAGCCAATAAAGGCATTCAAAATAATGGAGTTTGTTCGTAAAGGACGTCCATCAAAAGCTAAAAAGCCAGATGATCCAGAGACTTGGAAAGGTTATGTAAAAGATATGCAAGATGCAAAAATACCTGATTGGTTTATTGGATCTTGTGCAAAAATAAAATACATGTTCCCTAAAGCCCATGCTGCAGCATATGTAATTTCAGCTTTTAGAATTGCATGGTATAAAGTACATATGCCAGTATATTTCTATACATCTTGGTATACTAGTAAAGCAACCGATGTTGATTTAGATGCAATGATTGGTGGATATTCAAAGGTAAAAGAAAGAATAATAGATATTCAAAATAAGGGATATGAAGCAACCAATAAGGAAAATGGACAACTTGAATCATTAAAAGTTGCATTAGAGGCAACTGCAAGAGGAATAGTATTTTTAAATGTAGATTTATATAAGAGCGATGCAACAGTATGGACACCAAAGAATGATAAAGAAATATATCCTCCATTTAGTGCAATAGATGGACTTGGTGATACAGTTGCAAAGAAGATTGTAGAAGAACGTGATAAAGCTAAATTCTTAAGTAAAGAAGATTTAGCAAAAAGAGGAAAGGTATCTGCAACTTTAATTGATAAAATGACTGAAATGGGAATAATTGATGATTTGCCTGATTCAAATCAGTTATCATTATTTTAATAAAAAGGAGTGAATAATATGAAATGTCCTAAATGTGGATCAGAAATGAATGAAAAAGATAGAGCATGTTTATCATGTGGTAATATAAATCCATACAATCCAGAAAATGTAAATTTCATAAGCGACTATGGAACAAAAGAACAAAAGAAAATAGTAAATTTTGGAGTCATTAAGAGAAAGAATAGAAGAAAGAAAATAATATTTATTATAGTAATTATTGTTTTAATATTATTAATCTATGCTGCTTTCTATCTAACACATAAATAATATGAATTATAAGGTATTTGTAAATAAAGATAATCCTATTTCAAATGATTATTTAAATAGTATGCATCTTGTAGATTATAATGGAATTATGGTTGAAAAAAAAGCATTAAATATGTTTAAATTAATGCTTAATGAGAATAATTTAGATGTAAATATAATAAAGGCTTATACTAATGATAAAAGAGATGAACATGTAACAGGTCTTCTTTTAGATATTAATAAAGATATTGATAGTACATTGCTTGAAAAATATGGATTTATAAAAGAAGAAAAAAGTATCAGATATACTGGAAAATCAACTGCAAAAATTATAAATGATAATAAATTGACTCTAGAAAAATATAATGAGTTTTATAACAAATCTTTTCTGGTACTTGTAAATAAGCCTAGTAGTATAACAAGCTTTGATGTTTGTGAGAAAGTAGGTAAAATATTTGATACTAAAAAAGTAGGACATACCGGTACACTTGATCCATTAGCATCAGGACTTATGCTTGTACTTGTTAATAAGTATACTAAACTTAATAATTTAATTAATTACGACTATAAGGAATATATTGCAGTGGTAGAAAAAGGGATAGAGACAGACACACTCGACATTACTGGAAAGGTTTTAAAACAAAAAAATAAGATTATGATAGATGATTTAAAAGATGTCCTTGAAAGTTTTAAAGGCAAGTATATGCAAGAGGTACCAATATATTCTGCAGTTAAAATAAATGGTAAAAAGTTATATGAATATGCAAGAGAAAATAAGACTATAGATCTTCCTAAAAGAGAAGTAGAAATAAAAGATATAGAGCTTATAGAAGAAGATAATAATTCATTTAAATTTAGATGTTTAGTAAGCAAAGGAACATATATAAGAAGTTTAATACGTGATATAGGCACTAAAATAAATTATCCTCTTACAATGAAAAGCCTTTTAAGAACAAAAGAGGGTAAATTTAAATTAGATGATAGTATTAAGCTTAGTGATATAAATATAAATAGTAAAAAGCTATATTTAAAAGATATATTTGATTATGAAATTTTAGATATAGATGATGATTTATATAAGAGTATAATAAATGGAGTTAAAGTAAAGGTTGATTTTAATGGTAAAAGACTTATTAAATATAATGATGAGATAATTGGAATAGTAGAAAATATAAATGGTTATATAAGTAAGAAATTTATTGATATTTAGCTTAGTTATATGGCATAATACATTAGATATGAAAGAGGGGTATTATAGTATTATGCCTAATGATATTAATATTTTAAAAGACTATAAAAAGTTCTTGAAAAAATAGTTTATGATAAATCAAATAGATTAGATAATATGAAAAAAAAAATATTTATAAATGCATATGATGAAAATGGTAATGATTTAAACAATTATCTTCTAAAAAATATATTTAAATAGAATCTATTTTAACTAGATTCTTTTTTATGTTATAAATTTTACTACTTTTTAATTTTTAAAATACGTGTTAATATATATTGGATGGAGTTGGTGATAATGGTATATTTAGATTATGCTGCTGGAGAAAAAATAGATGATTATGTATTAAATTTATATACAAAATATTTAAAAGAATGTTATCCTAATCCTAATTCAAATCATACTTTAGGCAAAAAGATGAATGAGATGATAGAGGATGCATCTAAAAAATATCTTACATATTTAAATTTAGGCGATAGTTATGAGATAGTTTATACAAGTGGTGCGACAGAATCTAATAATTTAGCACTGAAAGGTACTGCACACCGTTATAGGAATTTTGGCAAGAAGATAATAATATCCAGTATGGAACATACTAGTATAACTGCAAGCGCTGAATACTTGTCAAGGGAAGGCTATGAAATACTAGTATGTCCTGTAAAAGATAATGGAAGACTTGATCTAGATGCTCTAAAGAGTATGATGAATTATGATGTAATACTAGTTTCAGTAACAAGTCTTGATTCAGAACTTTCTATAAAACAAGATTTAAAAGAGGTTTTAAATATAACAAAAAATTATAAGAATGCTCATGTTCATACTGATGCTAGTAGTATTGTTGGTAAAACAGATTTTGACTTTAATGGAATAGATTTAATAACAATTGCTCCTCATAAGTTTGGTGGAGTTGGCGATTTAGGATTACTTGTTAAGAAAAAAGATGTTTATCTAGATCCTGAAATATCAGGCGGCAGATCAACTACTATTTATAGAGCAGGAAGTCCTAATACACCTTCAATACTTGCAAATGTTGAAGCATTAAAAAAAGCATTAGAGGACAGAAAAGAAAATTATAAGTATGTAGAAAGTCTTTATAATACTATAATAGATAATCTAAAAAAATATGATAAGGTACATATTAATAACACTTATGATTCTACTCCTTATATAATAAACTTCAGTGTAGACAGTGTTTCAAGCAATGATTTAGTAAAATATTTAGATGATAATAAAATATATGTTTCTTCAAAGACATCATGCTGTCCTATAAATGCTCCTTCTAAACTTGTATATGCTTTAACAAAAAATAAGAAACTTTCATCTGAATCTATAAGAATTAGTTTATCTAAAAACGTTAGCAGAGAAGATATAGAAATATTTTTAAATGTGTTAGATAACTATTTAGAAAAGGAAATATAAAATGGAAAAGTATAAAGAAATAGAAAGATCAATAATAAAGAAATTTAGAAAAGATATATGGAGCAAATTCGTAAAAGCTGTTTCAGAGTATCACCTAATTAATGAAGGGGATCACATTATGTGCTGTATATCTGGTGGTAAAGATTCATTTTTGATGGCAAAGTGTTTAGAAGAGTTAAAGAAACATGGAAAGGTTCCATTTGACGTTGAATACGTATGCATGAATCCTGGATACAATGATTACAATATGAATATGATACTTGATAATGCTAAAATTTTAAATGTTGATTTAAAAGTATTTAAGTCAGATATATTTGATATAGTAGAAAAAGTACCAAAGAGTCCATGCTATTTATGTGCTAAAATGAGAAGAGGATGTCTTTACAAAGAAGCTCAAAAGTTAGGATGCAATAAGATAGCACTTGGTCATCATTTTGATGATGTTATTGAGACTAATCTTTTATCAATGCTTTATGCATCTGAAATAAGGACTATGATGCCTTGCCTTCACAGTGAACATTATGAAGGAATTGATTTAATTAGACCACTTTATTTAATAAGAGAAGATAGTATAAAGGCATGGAGAGATTACAATGAATTAACCTTTATAAACTGTGCATGTCGTTTTACTGAAGGGTGTTCTATAATAAATGATGGCACTAGTAAGAGAAAAGAAGTAAAAGAATTAATAAAGAGTCTTGAAAAGAAAAACAAGAATGCTGCTTACAATATATTTAAGGCATATGACAATGTAAATTTAAATTGTGTTTTAGGTACAAAAAAGGATGGAGTATATAGAAGCTTTTTAGAAGATTTTAATAAATAAATTATATATTTTATGTGAAAATTGCAAAAAAATGCAATTTTTTTTATTAAAAGTGCAATTTTCTTAATTTTTTTTCGTATATATATAATAGGGAGGTGAAAAATGGAAATAGTTAAACAAGAAGGAATCAAGGATTGTGGAGTTTGTTCACTTCTTTCTGTTATAAGACATTATGGTGGAAATATTTCTCTTGAATATTTAAGAGAACTTACACACACTACAAAAAATGGTGTTACAGCACTTGATCTTGTAACAACTGCAGAAAATCTTGGATTCTCATCTTTTGGATTAAAAGATGAACTTGAAAATATTAATGAAAAAGATTTACCTATAATTGCACATATAATAGTTAATAAGAATCTAAAACATTTTATAGTGATATACAAGATAGATAAAAAGCATAAAAAGTTACTTATAATGGATCCTTATTATGGTAAAAAGATAATTAATTTTTCAGAGTTTAAACTCGAATCAAGTGGTATATTTATATATTTAAAGCCTATTAAGAATTTACCACATTATAAAGAGAAAAATATAATCAAACCATGGATAAAAGACTTCTTAAAAGATAATAATACTTTTTATTTAGTTATATTTGTAATAATTGAATTTATTTTAACTTTATTATGTTCATCAGAATTTAATATATTTTTAAATGAATCTATTAATTATAATATGATAAATAATATCTATATAATAGTATCTTTATTTATTGTTTTAGAACTTTTTAGAAATGCTGCAGGTCTTATATCTCTTTCTTATTCTATTAAACTAACAACAAGCCTTAATGAGTATTTAACAAAGAAGATATTATCTAGAATAACTCTTTTACCATATCTTTATTATGAATCAAGAACAAGTGGAGAGATTGTATCTAAAGTAAAAGATTTGGAAAGTATTAAAAACTTTTTAGTAAAATTAATAGTATACATACCACTTGATCTAATGGTTATCATTCTTGTTTCATTTAAATTAATAAGATATAATTTAAAAATTGCTATAATCATATTTATAATATATTTTATTAAATTGATAATAAAAATATTCACATTAAGATATTATAAAAGCAATAAAAAGCTCTTATTAAATGAAGAAGACAAGGTAAATAGTATATTATATGAAAACATAAAGGGTATGAATACAATTAAAGATATGCATATAGAAAAAGAAAGATTAAATGGTTTTCTAAAAGTATATAGAAATTTTTTATCTAAATCATATAAGTTTATTTTATTTAATGGTATGAATAGTAAAGCAGATAGTTTTTTATCTTCCCTTGCAAAGCTTTCTCTTCTTTCTATATCATCTTATATGATAATAAAAAGTTCTTTATCTCTACCAAGTCTTATACTTATGTATACTTTATATGAATATTTTGTATCATCATTTGAAAGATGCACTAGTATTTTAACAGATTTTACAGATTACAAAATATCTAAAAGAAGAATAGAAGATCTATTTATGGTAAATATTGATAATTTTAATTGTAATGAATATTTTAACAAATACAAATTAAATGGAAATATTAAAATCAAAAAATTAAATTATTCATATGGAACAAAGAAAATATTTAATAATTTAGATTTAACTATTAAAAATAAAGAAAAAATATTCTTACTTGGAAAAAGTGGAATAGGTAAGTCAACACTCGTGAAGATACTAGCAGGTTTAATTGAAATAGATAGTGGAATGATAAGGATAAATAATATTGATATTTCACATATTCATTTAGACATGATTAGAACACATATTTCCTACACCTCTCAAAAGGAATCCTTATTTACTGGAACAATTAGAGACAATATAGTATATAAAGATGGAGATGATATTGAAAACATTGAAAAAATAACAGGTCTTTCTAAAATATATAAAACCAAACTTGGACTAGATGAAATGATTGAAGAAGATGGAGAAAATTTATCAGGTGGTGAACGTCAAAGAATAATTATCGCTCGAAGTTTAATGAAAAAAAGTGATATTTATATATTTGATGAGGCATTTAATGCACTTGATATTGAAGAAGAAAAGAGAATGCTAAAAGAAATACTTATATATTTAAAAGACAAAACTGTAATTGTAATTAGTCATAGATTAAATGCAAGTAATTTGTTTGATAGAATATTAACACTTGAGGATGGTAAAATAATTGAGAAACTATAAAACTAATATATTAATAACATATATAAGTGTCTTTTATTTAATTTTATTTGTCATTCTAATAATATTTATATTTTCTAAAAAATATTATACATATAACTACTATAAGGGAATTTATTTATCTAGTCATACATTTGAAGTTTATGTAAAAAAGAAGGATTTAAAGTATTTGGAAAAAAATCCTTATATATATCTAAATAGTAAGAGAGAAAAGATAGAAATACTTGAAAAAGATAATGTTTCATACAAAAATTTAAGTTTGATAATAATGAAAAGCAGAAAAGTAAATAAGAAGACTAAATTAAATATAAGCATATATAATGATAAGAAAAGCATTTATAGTATGCTTATAAAACCATGGAAGGAGAAAAAATGAAACTAGAAAAAGAAGAACTAGAAAAGATAAGTGGAGGTGAAATTGGTACATGGGTATACTTAATTGTTACATCTATAATAATATTTGCATCTGGAATAATTACTGGATATACTCATGAAAAGCCATGCAGTAACTAATGAAAATAAATAATAATGAACTTTTAAAAATAGATGGAGGATCTGCTAGTATAACAAGTAGTATGATAAATGCTATAACAAGTATAATAAAAGTACTATTTGAAGCTGGAGAAGGAGTTGGTTCATCTATAAGAAGAATAAATGATGGGGACATATGCAAATAGTAAAATTAATATTAAAATGTGCTTTTTATGCTTTAATTTTTGTCATAATTTATAATTTAGGTATAAAAATAGGTATAAAATTGTAAAAAAATGTATTATATTGTTGAAAATTAATCTCTTTTTTGCTATAATTCATATAGTTGTAAATGAAGGGAGGGATAAAGAAATGACACAAGTAACTGTAAAGAATGGTAACCTAGATATGGCCTTAAGAAAATTCAAACAGAAAGTTGCAAGAGACGGAGTCCCTTCTGAATGTAAGAAAAGAGAAGCCTATGATAAGCCTGGAGTTCGTAGAAGAAAGGCTAAGAAGGAAGGCATCAAGAATTCTAGAAAAAGAAACAAGATGAATAGGGATAGAGATTATTAAAAGTTGCTTAAAAAGCAGCTTTTTTTCTTGTAATAAAATTCTTATTACTATATAATTAATATGTAAGATAGGAAAGAAGGAATAATAATGGGAGCAGCTTTTATAATTATAAGTATATTCTATAGTGCACTTTTGCTAATAGTATACTTTACAAAGGATAAAGAAGATAATAATGAAAATAAAACTTATGGAAATTTATTAATAACGAACTTTATAGGACTTGCAATTTCATTAATAAGTTATGTTATAACATTAAACAAAGGAATATATGGGGGAGCAGTATCAATAATTAATAAATTATACCTTATATATCTTCTTACATTTTCAATGCTATTTTTATATTATACATTCTTAATATCATTTAGTAAGAAGTTAGCATATAGATTTGATAAGAATGATATTTACAAAAAAGTTAGAGGTATATTTTTAAAGACATATTTTGCACTTGCTTTTGCACTTTTATTATTGCCAATATATTTTGAAAGTAATGGTACAAATAGTGTATATTCATATGGACCTGGATCACTTCTTTGCATGTGTATGAGTACAATAACTATAGTTATAAGCTTAATATTTATGATACTTGGAAGAAAAAATATAAAAAAGGAAAAGTTTGTTCCATTAATTTGCTATACAATTCTTCTTCCAATAGCATTTGTTATAAGTTATAAATATAAGAGTTTATTTTTAACAACACCAGTAGAAACATTTATAGTATTTCTAATGTATTTTACAATAGAAAATCCTGATTTAAAAACGATAAAAGATTTAAATAAAACGAAGAAAGAACTAGAAGATAGTGATAGTGCTAAAACTAAATTTTTATATAATATTTCACATGAAATTAGAACCCCACTTACTAATATAATTGGATTTACTGATAGTTTAAAAGAAAAAAATATAGATGGTAGTGCTAAAAGCGATGTAGAAAATATTGAGGCATCTGCTAATAATTTGTTAGAGGTCGTTAATAAAATACTTGATTTATCTAAATTTGATAAGAATAGTATAAAATTAGATCCTAAAACTTATGATTTAAAAGCAATGCTTGATGAAATTGCTGATTTTTCTAAAGAAGTAATAGGAAATAAAAAGGTTCAATTTAGAACAAGCTTTGATACAGAACTTCCTAAAGCATTAAAGGGAGATTATAAGGTATTTCGCCAAATAATACTTAATATAATTGCAAATAGTATAGAACGAACTGATGCTGGATATATTGAATTTAGTGCAACAACAATTAATAAAGGAAATAGTAGCAGAATAATTATTTCAGTTGAAGATACAGGTGGAACAATGAGTCAGAATAGACTTGATAAGATCTTTGTTAGCAAATCGTCAAAACTTTCAAAAGAAAGTATGCTAGAAGGAGTTGTAGCAGATCTTCCATCAACATATAAATTAGTTAAATTAATGAATGGTGAGATAATGGCACAAAATGTTTATGAAAGAGGATTAAAAATCACTGTTGCAATAGATCAAGAACTTGTTAATATAGAAAAGGATAAGCAAGATGAAAAAATAGAAGAAAAAGATATTAGTGGTAAAAGAATATTAATAGTTGATGATAACACTCTTAACATAAAAGTTGCAGAACGTCTTTTAAAAAAATATAATGTAGAAGTCGTATCAGTTACAAGTGGAAAAGAATGTTTAGATTTAATAAATAATGGCGCTCATTATGATATGATATTAATGGATGATATGATGCCTGGAATGTCTGGCGTTGAAACATTTAAGGAACTTAAGAAAAATCCAGGATTTAAGACACCAACTGTAATGCTTACTGCAAATGCAGTAGATGGTATGAGAGAAAAATATGTACTTGAGGATGGATTTGATGAGTATATTGCAAAACCAATTGCAAAAGTAGAACTTGATAGAGTAATAAATAAGATTTTTAGGTAGTAAGAATGAGCATATTAGTAAGATAAAGGATAATATTAAAGAAGCTAATGAAAAGCATATAATTCAAAATAATATACTAATCATAATAAATAGAAATTAGAAATGTTTTATTTCTAATTTTTATATTTATACTCAAATATACTTGAAAATTATAGATAATTTTGATAAGATAGATTTGTTTGTTGTATAAGCGATGATTAGAGATAAGTAGCAAGATAAAATCTTTTAAAGAGAGGTTATGTGCGGTGTAAATAACTAAAGAAATCTTGTGAAGCTACTCTAGGAGCTTTAATTAAAATTAAGACCAAGTAAGGATGGTACCGTGCAGTTATGCACTCCTTGCATTAGGTCTTTTTGTGTATTAGGAGGAAGTTATTATGGTATATTTAATATGTGGTAAGGCAAGAAGTGGCAAGGATACACTTGCTGGATATTTAAAGAAAGAGCTTGAGTCTCGTGGCAAGAAAGTTTGTACAGTTCATCTAGTTAATTCATTAAAAGATATGGTTTATCATTATTTTGGATGGGATGGGAATGATGAAACAAAGCCAAGAGAATTATTGCAAAAATTAGGCACTGACATTATAAGAAATGAAATGCATAAGGATATGTTCTTTATAAATAGAACACTAGAAGATATGGAAATAATATCAAGATTTTATGATACATTTATAATTCCAGATTGTCGTTTACCAATTGAAATAAAAAGTATTAAATTTAAATACCCTGATACAAAGGTAATAAAAGTAATAAGAGATGGATTTGAATCAGAACTTACTGATACTGAAAAAAGTCATATAACAGAAACTGCACTTGATAACTATAGTGATTTTGACGTTTATGTTCATAATACAACACTTGAATCACTTGAAAAAGCAGCGGAAAATATTGCAAAGGAGGGTAAATAAAAATGAAATACATGACACATATGGAAATAAGAAATATGTGGCTAAATTACTTCAAAGAGCATGGACATACAGTAATTGAGTCTGCATCATTGATACCAGTTAATGATGATAGTCTTTTATGGATAAATGCAGGAGTAACACCACTAAAGAAATACTTTGATGGAAGAGAGCTTCCTCCTTCTAAACGCCTTACTAATATACAAAAATGTATAAGAACTAATGATATAGAAAACGTAGGTATTACAAAACGTCATCAAACATTCTTTGAGATGATGGGCAATTTTTCTATTGGAGATTATTTTAGAGATGAAGCAATTGAGATGAGCTTTGAACTTTTAACATCAGAAAAGTATTTTGCAATACCAAAAGAAAAACTATATGTAACAATATATACAGATGATGAAGCAAGTCTAAATAAATGGATTGAAGTTGGATTTATACCTGATCATATAGTAAAACTTGATGGAAACTTCTGGGAAATAGGGGAAGGACCATGTGGACCAGATTCAGAAATATTCTACGATAGAGGAGAAGAGTATGGAGATGAAACTGCTCTTGAAAAGTTTAAAAAAGATGAAGATCAAGAGCGCTACATAGAAATATGGAATAATGTCTTCTCACAATTTAATTCAGAGCCTGGTAAGAAAAGATCTGAATATAAGGAACTTCCTCATAAAAATATTGACACAGGAGCTGGTCTTGAACGCTGGTGTATGATTATGCAAGAAGCTGATTCAACATTTGAAACTGATTTATTTACACCAATTATGAATAGCATTGAACAAATATCAGGTAAAAAATATAATGGAGAAGCAGAATTTAAGATTATTGCAGATCATATAAGAGCTTTAACATTTGCACTTGCTGATGGAGAAAATTTCTCAAATACAAAAAGAGGTTATGTATTAAGACGTCTTTTAAGAAGAAGTGTAAGAGCTGGCAAAAAGATTGGTATTGAAGAGAACTTTATGTATAAACTAGTTGATACAGTAACAGATGTTATGAAAGAAGCATATCCATATCTAGTTAATAAAGCTGCATACATAAAGAGTAAAATATTAATAGAGGAAAAACAGTTTAGATTAACATTAAATGATGGGGAAAGAATACTTGAAAACTTAATGAAAAATTCAAGTGATAAAACAATATCTGGTGAAGATGCATTTAAACTTTATGATACATATGGATTTCCATTTGAACTTACTCTTGAAATATTAAAAGAAAATGGATTTACTACCTCAAAAGAAGAATTTGATAAATATATGGAAATGCAAAAGGATCTTGCAAGAAAAAGTTCTAAAAATAAAAGTGCAATGGCAAGCGGTAAACAAATACTTGTAGACTTTAAAGAGAAAAGTACATTCTGTTATGGAATATATAGAGTTAAAGGTAAAATTAATGGATTATTTACAAAGGATGCAAGTGTAAAAGTACTTTCTAAAGAAGGCATAGTATCTCTTTCTAAAACATGTCTTTATGCTGAATCTGGTGGCCAAGTAAGCGATACTGGTATGATTATAGGTGATAACTTTAAAGCTCGTGTATTAAGTGTATTTAAAGGTCCTAATGGACAAAACATGCATCATGTTAAAATACTTGATGGTGTGATGAAATTAGGAGATCAGGTTGAATCAGTATGTGATAAAGAAAGAAGAAAGATGATTGAAGTAAATCATAGTGCAACACATATTCTTCACTATATTTTAAGAACATATATCGATAAGGATATAAGACAGGCAGGAAGCTATGTTGCTCCAGAAAGATTAAGACTTGATTTTACATATAGTGGAATTTTATCTGATGATGATATCATAAAAGTAGAAGATGAATGTAATAAATTCATAAAGAAAGGCTTTATTGTTAGTACTGAAGTAATGCCAATAGATAAAGCTAAAGAATTAGGTGCGATGGCATTATTTACAGAAAAATATGGTGACATTGTACGTGTTGTAAAAATAGGCAAAAGTATGGAACTATGTGGTGGTACACATGTTTCTAGTAGTAAAGAAATTAAAAGCATTGCAATTACATCATGTGAGTCAAAAGGAGCTAATACGTATAGAATAGAAGCAGTAACAAATGATTATATTAAGAGAAGCCTATATGAGGTTATAAAACCATATAATGATGAGATGGTTAAACTATTAATGCATGCAAAAGAGGTTTTAGGAGAAGCAGAAGAATTAGGATTACATTTAGATTTTGATGTTGATATAGACAATAGTAAACCTACTGGATATAAAGACATAGTATTTAATCAAAATGAATTAAAATATGTAGAAGATGAGGTATCTGTACTTGACAAGAAATTCTTCAAGTTAAGAGAAGAAAAAGTACTTGGTAATATTGATAGTTATAAAGATTATATAAAAGAAATAAATGGTAAGAAATATCTAATTAAAGAGTCTAATGACGAAGATAAAGAGTTGATTAAAGTTGTCCTAGATACACTAATTAATGATTATAATCTTGTACTTGGATTATTTATTAATAAAAATGATAAAGGTGCATCCTTAATTTTAAGAACAAATGGTAAAATAAATGCAGGATTATTAATAAAGAAAATGAGTACATATCTAGGAGCAGGCGGAGGTGGATCTGCAACATTTGCATCAGGTGGTGCTAAAGATATGTCAAAGATTGATGATATAGTTGAAATGGTAGAAAGTGAAATAAATGAATTATCTGATTAAATATCAATCATTCGCTCTTTTAGAAAAATACATAAATGGCATTAAAAAAGACTTTAGTAGTGAAGAAATATCAAATTATGATTTAGAAGAAAATACATTATCTGAAGTACTTGAAGACTTAAATACATATTCTTTATTTAGTGTAAAAAAATTAATTATAGTAAGACAAATAATGAATATAAGTGATACTGATAAAGATTATAAGTTGCTTATAAAATATTTAGAAAATCCTAATAAGGACTATACATTAATACTTACAGATGATAAGTTAAACAATGTAAGAAAAACTATAAAAGAAATTAAGAAACACTCAAAGTATATTGAATTAAATAATGATCCTATGGGTTATTTAAATGAAAAACTAAAAGATTATAATGTATCAATGCTTACTAAAAATATGATTTTAGACTATACAAATAATGATATAGATAGTATTACAGCAGAATGTAATAAACTCTATGAATACAAAGAAAAGGGGAGCACAATAGACGAAAATGATATAAAAGCAGTCTGTTATAAAAGAATGGATGATTATACGCCTCTTGCTTTTTCTCTTACTTCATCTATTGCAAAGAAAGATAAATATAATGCAATAAAAACATATGAAGAATTTAAAAAATATAATGTAGATGATGCAGCATTAACTGGTCTTATAGAGTCTGAACTTAGGGTGTTAAAAATAATTTCAAAGATGAAAGATTTAGGATATTCTGATAAAGAAATAAGCGAAAATAGAAGTATATCAGATCCTCCAATTAGTGAAAAAAGAATATATGTTATGTCAAAAGTACTTGCATATGTTAGTGAAAAAGATATAAACGAATTAATAAATAGTTTTTATAATCTTGATTTAAGTATTAAAAATGGTACAAATATTAGTGAAAATCCACTAGAATTATTTATTCTTAATATAAAATAAGAAAGTCTATTTCAAATGACTTTCTTTTATTTTTTCTAACTTATCATAAACTTCTTTATAATTAATTTCATATCCGTTAGCTTTAGGATGATAATATTTAACATTTTTTAATTTTTTAGGCAGATATTCCTGATATACATAATCATTAGGGTAATCATGAGGATATTTATAGTCAGGAGATCCTTTAACAATATGATGTGGTATTTCTCCAACATTTCCTTTATTTATATCATCTATTGCAGCATTTATTGCAAGATATGAAGAATTACTCTTTGGAGAAAGAGCCATTTCACAAACTATTTCGCCAAATGGAATTATTGCTTCTGGAAGTCCAACACGTTCTGCAGCATTTATTGCGGCATCAAGTCTTACACCAATATCTGGATTTGCCATACCAATATCTTCATATGCAATAACTGATAATCTTCTCTCTAACGTTTTTAAGTCCCCTTCGGCAAGAAGCCTTGCAGTATAATGAAGCGCAGCATCTACATCAGATCCTCTTATAGATTTTTGAAGAGCACTCATTACATTATAATGACCAGCACCATTTTTATCTGCAAAGAAAACAGGCTTATTGTTAACTATTTTTACAGTATCAATATCAACTTTATGATCTTCATTTTGCATATAACAAATATCAAGCAAGTTATATGCAGATCTCAAATCATTTCCAGAAATAGTTGCAATTAAATCAAGTGATTTATTATCTATTTTAATATCCGTAAGCTCCTTTTTTACTGCTTTTTTAAGTCCTTTTATAATATCATCCTTTTCAAGAGACTTAAGCTCAAATATTTCACATCTACTTCTAATAGCAGGATTAATTGAATGATATGGGTTTTCTGTTGTCATTCCTATTAGAACAATAAGACCACTTTCAATCATAGGCAATAATATATCTTGCTTATCTTTATTAAGCCTATGAATTTCATCAATTATTAATATCATACCATCATACATTTTAGCTTCTTCTCTTGCAATATCTAGGTCTTTCTTACTGCTATCTGTTGCATTGATAACTTTACATCTCATACCTAAATCGTTTGAAAGTGCAATTGCAATTGATGTTTTTCCAATTCCTGGAGGACCAGTTAAAATGAATGAAAATGGATGTTTAAATTTAACCATATTTTGAAGAACTTTTCCTTTGCCAGTAAGCTCATCTTGTCCTAAAACATCCTTTAAAGTTTTAGGCTCCATTCTTTTAGCTAGGGGTATTATCATGCTTTCATCTCCTTTAACTTATCTTCTAATTTATTAATAAAATATATTTGACTTTTCATTATAACTTTTCTTGCATCATCAAGACTAAACCATTTATAATAATCCATTTCAGGATATTCTTTAATTATTCCTGAACCTTTTGGAGACTCAAGTTTAAATGTATTACTATGGCACTTTTCTACATCAATATCCATATTAGCATAAAATATGGTTACAAGTTTTTTCTTATTTACTTTTTTAGTTCCTAAATAATGAATATTACTAGGTGCATTAAATGATGTTTCTTCTTTAAATTCACGTTTTGCAGTATCAATAGCTTTTTCATAACCTGTTCTTTCCCCTTTAGAAACAGTAAAGTTTTTCTTACATTTCCAGTATGGACCTCCAGGATGGCAAAGCAGAACTTCAGTTTTACCTTCAAATGCTCTATAAATAATTATTCCATAACTTCTAGTCATAACTATCACCAATATATATTTTATCATATTTGATTAATTTAGAATATTATAATATAATTATATAGGTGGTTTTTTTGACTAATGATAATGAATATTTAATTGATTTTTTATCTTATTGTTCTATTGATAAAGGACTTTCTCAAAATACTATAGATTCATATAGAAATGATTTAAAATTGTATCTTAAATATTTAGATAGAAAAAAAATTACAGATTTTAAAAATATTAAAGTAGAGGATATAAATGATTATTTAAAAGAAATAACAAATAAAGGAGATTCTGTTAAAACAATTGCACATACTCTTACTTCAATAAAAGAATTTCATTCTTATTTAAAAAGAGAGGGTATTGTAAAAGAAGACGTAAGCATATCTATAAAGAGACCTAAAATTGTTAAAAGTATACCTAGAGTATTATCTGTTGAAGATGTAGATAAGCTTCTTGATATTAAACTTAAAACACCATATGATTATAGAAATAAAGCAATGCTTGAAGTAATGTATGGAACAGGGCTTAGGGTATCAGAACTTGTTAATTTAACACTTAATAATATTGATTTTACAAATTCAATAATAAGAATAGTTGGAAAAGGAAATAAAGAAAGAATAATACCTATTGGAGAATATTCAATGCATTATCTTGAACTATATATGGAAAATAGACCACTTCTTACAAAAAGAGGTGTTGATACTGAAGCACTTTTTTTAAATAATCATGGAAAGAAAATAACAAGACAAGGATTCTTTAAAATTCTTAAAGGACTTTTAGAAGAAAAAGGTCTTGATACAAATGTTTCACCACATACATTGAGGCACTCTTTTGCAACACATCTTTTAGATAGAGGTGCTGATTTAAGAAGTATACAGGAAATGCTTGGACATGAATCAATATCAACTACTAAAATATATACACACGTAAGTGATAAAGCAGTAGAAAATGACTATGAAGAGTATCATCCACGTGATAAGAAATAGAGGTTATAATTTATGAAATTTAAAAGAATTTTTTTGCTAATAATGGATTCAGTAGGAGTAGGGGAAGCAGAAGATGCAAGTACATATGGATCTAAAGGAGCATCAACTTTAGGACATGTTGAAAGTGAAGATATATTTATCCCTAACCTAAAGAAAATTGGTCTTTTAAGTACAGTAAGTATGAAAGAAGAAGATGTCGATGCTTATTATACAACTGCAAAACCAAATAATGCTGGAATAGATTCATTAAATGGACACTACGAACTTATGGGAATAAAATCTAATGTCCCATTTAAAACATTTAATGAAGGCTTTCCTATGGAAATACTTACATATATAAGTGAAATAACTGGAAGAAGAATAATTGGTAATAAATGTTCTTCATCAGAAGAGATAATAAATGAACTTGGTGACAAAGCATTAAATTATGGTGCATTAATAATATATACATCTGAAGACTCTGATCTGCAAGTAGCTGCTCATGAAGATGTAATACCAGTTTCTATGCTACATAAATATTGTGAAGAAATTAGAAGAATAACTTTAAACGAACAATATAGAGTTGGAAGAATAATTGCAAGACCATTTACTGGTAAAAGTGGTGCTTATAAACCACTTAATAGTGGCAGAAGAGATTATGCTGTAAAACCTCCAGAAACGACTATTTTAACTGAATTACTTGATAAAGGGTATAATGTTATTGGAATAGGTAAAATAAATGATATATTTGATAGGGAGGGCATAAATAAAGCTCTTACTGCATCAGATAATAACGAGGTTATTAATAAATTAACCGATGTAATGGATAAAAACTTTAATGGACTTTGTATTGCAACACTTCCTGACTTTGATACATGTGGTCACAGGCGAGACGTAGACGGCTATAAGAAAGTTTTAGAAGAGTTTGATGTAAATGTACCTATCATATTAAATAAACTTGATACAGATGATTTATTAATCATTACAGCAGACCATGGAAATGATCCAACATTTAGTGGAAATTCACATACAAGAGAAAATGTTCCGGTACTTTTATATAGTAGAAAATTCATGAATTCAAAACGTCTTGCTCCAAGAAATAGTATGGCTGATGTTGCTGCAACTATCGCAGATAATTTTGATATTGAAAAGCCTGAAATAGGTACATCAATTTTAGGAGAATTAGAGTAGAGAAGGGGAAAAGCAAAAAAAATAGAGATTAATTTCTCTATTTTCATTATTTATTTGCAATTTTTAGATGATTTACAGCTTTTGCTACTACTTGTCTTGCTATCTTCTAAATTTTCGCTTGAACTTGTTTTTGTATTTTTAGATGATGCATTCTTTGATGCATTATTTTTTTTGATACAAGTCCCCTCTTTAGAATTTTTGTAATTTTTACAATTCTTGCTTTTACTCATATAAAATTATCATTCCTTTCTTACACTAATATTATTTTCTGTATTCAATATTTTATACATTAAATTTTGCATCGAAATAATAAAATATGGATAATTATTCATTTATTGCATTTTAAAATTTGCATTCAGTTTTAAAAAGATAGATAGTTATTAAGTTAAATGAAAATTTAAATTATGAAATTTGCGACGAATAATAAATAAGTGGATAGTTATTCATATTAGTGCATATTTAAAATTTGCATCGAAATAATAAAATATGGATAATTATTAATCTAAATCAATTTTTAATTTTAATACTTAAAAATATTTATAATAATAATCTAATTTGAATTTAAATTTAAGATACAATATAATAATTATTTTAATTTCAGTATTAATAATATATATTATATATAGAAGTAGCATTAAAGAGATAATACTTATTTAAAATAAAAATAATACATATGTTAATATGTATTACAGTATATTTATTATAAAAAACAAGCTAATATGGAATTTCCTATAATTGATATTATGTTAACTTCTTTATAAAATTAAAGAAAGAAGAAGATAAACTATACCTTCCTACTTTCTATTTCTGCTATTTTTTCTAATACTTCTTTAGCATTCTCTGCAGTTATTTCTGAATAACCAAGTTCTTTTAATGCTTCTAATGTATTCATATTCAATTCCAAAGTTCTACCAAGTTTTTCTTCTTGTTTATTTGAAATTTCTTGTACAAATGAATCATGTCTAGCTTTAATTTTTGATCTTGATAAATCGCCACTTTTATAAATTGTAAAAGCACTATACATAATTGATTCAAAAATAAATTGTTTATTCTCATTAAAATCATATTTATCTGGATCAGTAAATCCTAAAGATTTTGATGCATATACCATAAAATATTTAAGTTCTGGATTTGCATCCATTGATTGTAAGAAATGATATAAATAAGTATACGTATTATATGTTTCTTTAGAACTATTTTTCTCCATCTTTTCTTTTAATAGATTTATGATATCAGATAATATCCCCTGCTCTTTTCTATTAAAGTTTTTTAAATCAGTAATTATTTCATCTTTAGTACTTGCCTTTGCAGCATTTTCAAGTTTAGAATTAACTGATTTAACAATATTATTGTCTAAATTTAAATTCTTAAGTTCAGCTTCACTTTTAACACTAAATAAATTATAAAGTTTGTTTTTCTTCTCATCTGGCCACTTTTCTATACTATCAAATCCTAGATAGTTATAAAGCATTTGTCTTGATACACCTAAATATTTAGCAAGACTTACTTTTGATATTCCTAGTTCACTTATTAGTTTGTTTAATTCGTTCATTTTAAGATACCCTCCATTATTAATTTTATCTGGGTTTACATATAATGTCAAGTGTAAACTTTACGTTTATTATAATTTAAAATTAGAGTACTGAATTTTATATATGTTATATATAGATTATCAAAATTTTTAATTAAAATAAAAAAGCTATAGCACATACCATAACTTTTTACCATCTTTTCTAACTTCTTTTATGATGCCACCACCTAGACATATATCACCATCATATAAGACACATGCTTGACCTGGTGTAACACTTTTAACACCTTGTTCATATTTAACTAAAATATTGCCATCATCAAGATATTCAAGTTCTACAGGGTTATCTTTTTGTCTATAGCGAAATTTAGCGGTACACTTTGTAGGCCTTAAATCACAATTTAAATTAACATCTTCTATTATGCAGCTTGTAGAGTATAGATACTCATTATCTTCTTTCTCTGCAACATATAATATATTTTTATTTAAGTCTTTACCTACAACAAATAGTTTATCTTTAGTACCTCCTATATCAAGTCCCCTTCTCTGTCCAATAGTGTAATACATAAGACCAATATGCTTACCCAGTTTTTTACCAGTTTCAATATCTATAATATCCCCTTCTTTATTTGGAAGATAGTTTTCTAGAAATTTAGTAAAGTTTCTTTCACCAATAAAGCATATTCCAGTTGAATCCTTTTTATGTGCTGTTACTAATCCATATTCATCAGCTATTTTTCTAACATCAGGTTTAAGATAGTCTGCAAGAGGAAATAAGACATCTTTTAGCTCTTCTTTTGTTACTTGTGACAAGAAATACGTTTGGTCCTTGTTTTGGTCTAGAGAACGCTTTAAATAGCCATTCTCTAGTTTAGCATAGTGACCCGTTGCAATATAATCTGCCCCAAGCTTTCTAGCTTCTTTTGCGAAAAGGTCAAATTTAATATATTTATTACACATAATATCAGGGTTTGGTGTTCTACCTTTCTTTAGTTCATCAAGAAAATATTTAAAGACGTCATCCCAGTATTCCTTAACAAAATCTATTCTATGAAGTGGAATACCTATTTTTTTGCATACTGCTAAAGCATCATTATAATCTGTTTCCTGAGGACAAATATCAACATTACCAATATTGGGATTACCAAGATAATCATTATTAATTGTACTATCCCAGTTTCTCATAAAAAGTCCAATAACATTATATCCTTGTTTCTTTAAAATAATTGCTGCAACTGATGAATCTACTCCACCACTCATTCCGACGACAACTGTTTTTGCCATAATATCACACCCTTAATCATGCTTAATTATACAATAAAAGATGATTTCTTACAATCTTTTACTACTATCAAGCTTTCTTATGTCTTCTCTTATAGTATTACATATTTCATTAATACTGTTTTTTAAATCATTATCTATAAAAGATGATTTTTTGCATCCATCGTACATATCATCTATTGAATTATAAAATTTACTTATTGATCCATCTTTTCCAAACATAATTATATTGCCATTTAAATTTGTATTTATAATACTTGTATTATATGATATATCACTTTTAAATTCATTACCACTTATAATAATAGATGGAGTTGAAACAACTTTTTCATCTTTTATAATTTCTATATCATTACTAGGTTTAATATATAATGATATGTCAGTAAATATACTGCTATTTTCATCTCTATATTTATATTTACCATTTAGACTTATAATATCATTTTCTATATTAAAACTATTTAATTCAGATAATACGTATAAATCAGTGACGTTTATAAAATCATTATTTTCTTTAGTTATTGCATTATAAAATTTAATTATATTAAATAATGTTTCTTCATCCATATTTATCTCCCTATAGTAAGTTTAATTAATCTATCTTCAAAGATTATGTCGTTAACTGATTTTCTAATAATATCTATATTATTAAGTAGATTATTTTTTACATTTTGATCATATATTTTTCTACTATTAGGTCTTTTATTAAAGTCTCTTATAGTGTTGTGATAGCTTATTCCATATCTATTATAAAATGTATCTAAATCCTCTTTCATTTCGTCTTTATTATAAAGAATTTCAGTGTTTTCTCCAATTTTTATTTCGACAATCATTTCACTATGATTTACATGTTCTAAGTCATCTTTTGTTACTGAATTCAAATTTTTCTTAATAACAATACTATTATCTGGCCTTATTGCAAGAAAAATATCTGCATTTACTAGTGAATCATCTCTATAATCATAGCCACTATTTATAACAATAGAATTTACTGGTAGTTCACGATAAACATCATCTTTTGTTAAAACTACTACATTTCTTTTATTAGTTAGAACGTACATGTCATTAACATCTAAATAATCACATGTTTCCATAACAGTTTGAATTAAAGGATTAGTAGCATATCTTATTTTTTCTAACATATCTTTTTTCATGGCATAACTCCCTATAAATTAGTACTAGTATAATACTACTTTTAGCGATATTTTTCAAGGAAAAAGAGTGAATTTTTAGGCTCTCCACGATTGAGTGGGGTGCCTTTTTTGTATTATTTGTTGATATATATAATTAAAAGTTAAATTTTTGGCATTCTAAAATTTTTGTGCTATTT
>ONSL01000005.1 GCA_900320505.1 uncultured Eubacteriales bacterium | reverse complement strand
TCTTTCATTTTTTCCACCTCAGTGGAGTATTATATATTAACTTGAGACATTTTCAAAAGTTAACACTTAAGACATTATCATAAATTAATCATAAAAATGGCTTAAAATAAGAGAAAACTGTTGACAAAATGGTAAAAATTTCATAAAATATAAGAGACTTAAGAAAAGGAAAGAGATTTTATATCCACCTGATTTGCGTATTTAGCGAGTAGGTTAAAGGCCATTTATATTTATTTTGGTTTTTAAGGTGGATAAGTTTTATCCACTTTTCTTATTGTATGGAGGTGTTTGATATCGCAAAAGGTAAAGATGAGCTTTTGATAAATAATGAGATTAAGGCTCGAGAAGTACTTGTTATTGGTCCACATGGAGAACAAGTTGGTGTTAAAAGTCTTTCAGATGCTTTAACACTTGCAAGTTATGCATCACTTGATTTAGTTTTGATTAGTCCAACTGCTAACCCACCAGTTGCAAAGGTAATGGATTATAATAAGTTCCGTTATGAGAAGAAGAAAAAAGCTAAAGAAGCTTTAAAGAAGCAGAAAGCTAATCATTCTGAACTTAAAGAATTCCGTTTATCGCCTACAATTGATGTTGGAGATTTTGAAACTAAACTTAAAAATGCAACAAAATATGCAATGAAAGGCGATAGAATTAAACTTTCTATCAGATTTAAAGGTAGACAGATGGCTCATACTGAAATTGGACAAGAAGTACTTTTAAAATTTGCTAAAAGATTAGAGGAATATACTGATATTCAGGATGCACCAAAGCTAGAGGGCAGACAGATGAGTATGCTCCTAGTTCCAAAGAAAAATAAGTAATAGGAGGAATTAAAATGCCAAAGATTAAGACACATAAGGGTACTGCTAAAGTACTAAAAGTTAGAAAAGGTGGAACTGTTAAGTTATATGCACCCGGAGCTAGACATAAGACTGGTTCTAAAAACGCAGCCTTTAATAGAGGCAAGAGAAAGGGATTTGCACTTTCAAAAGCAGATCACAATAGATTAAAGAATATTATTTAATTAATATTTATTTAGAAGGAGATTGATAATATGGCAAGAGTTAAAAATGGAGCTGTTACAAAAGCTCGTCATAAAAAAGTTTTAAAACAAGCCAAAGGTTATTTTGGTAGTAAGCATAGATTATATAAGAGTGCAAGCGAACAATTAATGCATTCTGGTCGTTATGCTTTTGGAGACAGAAAAAAGAAGAAGAATGATTTTAGAAAGTTATGGATAACAAGAATTAACGCTGCATGTAGAGAAAATGGTATTAGTTATTCAAGATTTATTGAAGGATTAAATAAAGCTGGTGTTGAAGTTAATCGTAAGATGCTTTCAGAAATAGCTATTAATAATCCTAAAGCATTTAGTGAACTTGTTAAAGTTGCTAAAGATGGAAAAGCTGGTAAGATTAAAGTTGCTGCTGTAAAAGATGCAACAGAAGTTACAATTAGTGGTAAGACTTCAAAGAAAGTAGAAGATAAAAAAGAAGATAAGAAGCAAGATGTTAAGAAAGAAGAAAAGAAAGATGTTAAACCTTCAAAGAAAGCAGTAAAAGACTATTCTTCACTTACAGTTGCTGAATTAAAAGAAGAAGCTAAAAAGAAGGGTATTTCTGGATATACTAGCATGAAGAAAGCTGATTTAGTAAAGGCTTTAGAAAAATAAGCATACTAATAATATATTTATCTAGTGCCTTATGGTGGTAAATACGAATATTAGTAGAAGATATAACGAAAAGGAGAATTAAATATGAGTAATATTGTATCAATGAATAATTTATTAGAAGCAGGTGTTCATTTTGGACATCAAAAACGTAGATGGAATCCTAAAATGGGTAGATATATCTACACTAGTCGTGATGACATTTATATAATTGATCTTACTAAAACTGTTAAGTGTTTAGAGGATGCTTATGAAGCTATGAAAAAGATAGCTGAAGATGGTGGAAAGGTACTTTTTGTAGGTACTAAAAAGCAAGCTCAAGAAGCTGCTGAAGAGTGTGCTACTAGATCTGATATGTATTTTGTAAATGAAAGATGGCTTGGTGGTACTCTTACAAACTTCAAGACTATTCGTTCTAGAATTAAGAGAATGGAAGATATTGAAAAAGAAGAAGAAGACGGAACTTTTGATTTACTTCCTAAAAAAGAAGTTATTAAGATTAGAAAAGAATATGAAAAATTAAATAAGAATTTAAGAGGTATTAGAAATATGACTAAACTTCCAGATGCTTTAGTTATAGTTGATCCTCATAAAGAAGAAAATGCTATTAAAGAAGCTCACATTCTTGGAATACCAGTATTTGGTTTAGTTGACACTAACTGTGATCCAGATGTTGTTGACTATGTAATTCCTGGTAATGATGATGCTGTTCGTGCAGTTAAGATTGTACTTGGTGTTCTTACTAATGCAATTTGTGAAGTTAATGGTAAGGAAATAGTTGATTATGTTACTGAAGACACTACTTCACCTAAAAAGTCTATGAAAGACTTTGATAAAAAAGATGAAAACTTCAGAAAAGGTAAATTTGGTTCTAGACGTGATGATAGAAGACCTAGAGAAGATAATCGTGAAGTAAGAAAAGATGTAAAGAAAGATGAAAAAGTAGAAAGTAATGATAGTGAAAATACATCTGATGATTTATCTTCAAAACCACTTTCTGAACTTAAAGAACTTGCAAAAGAAAAGGGTGTTAAAGGTTATTCTTCAATGAAAAAAGCTGAACTTGTTGACGCATTAAAGTAAGGAGGAATATTATGTATAAAGCAAGTGATATTAAAGATTTAAGAGAAAGAACAGGAGCTGGAATGCTTGATTGCAAGAAGGCACTTGATGCAACTTCTGGTGATATCGATAAAGCTATCGATTGGCTTCGTGAAAAAGGTATAAGCAAAGCTGAAAAGAAAGCTGGACGTATTGCTGCTGAAGGCGTTTGTTTTGCTAAAGCAGAAGGCAATAATGCTGCTATTCTTGAACTTAATTCAGAAACAGATTTTGTAGCTTCTAATAAAGAGTTTACAGATTTTGCTAATTATCTATTAGATATTATTTTAAATAATGATGTTAAAACTGTTGATGATGTTTTAGCTGTTAAAGATGGATCAGAAACAGTTAAGGATAAATTAACTCAATTAGTTGCAAAGATAGGTGAAAATATTTCTCTTCGCAGAATTGAAAAATTAACTAAAAAAGAGGGAGAAATATTTGGAACATATATTCATATGGGTGGTTCTATTGCATCTATCGCTTTACTTGAAGGTGATAATGCTGAAGTTGCAAAAGATGTTGCAATGCAAGCTGCTGCAATGAGTCCAATATGTGTATATCCAGAAGATGTACCAGAAGACAAGGTAAATCATGAAAAAGAAGTTATTAAAGAACAAATTAAAAATGATCCAAAGAATGCTTCTAAATCAGATGATATTATCGAAAAGATGTCTATTGGAAGACTTAATAAATTCTATAAAGAAGTTTGTCTTGCTAAACAGGAATTTATTAAAGATTCTAGTATGTCAGTTGAAGAGTATGCAAAGAAAAATAACTGTAAAATAATTTCTATGGTTCGTTTTGTAAGAGGCGAGGGAATAGAGAAAAAAGAAGAAAACTTTGTAGAAGAAGTTATGAATCAAATTAAGGGCTAGTGTAAAGCTCTTTTTTTTATTGTAATTATACTTGCACTTTTATAGTCTATGTGGTACATTATAATTGTAGTTAGTAAGGCTACGTAGATAATACAATTTTTTGCTAAAGAATGCGATACTAGCAGTAAATATTAAACCACAGTTAGCGCGATACGGGAATTTCGAATACAGTTATCTTGTGTTGAATGCCTAGACACTTTTTTCTAGGACTCCTAATGGATAGATAGAGATGCCCACCTGTACATACAGGTTTTTATCGTTTTTGCCAAGAACGGTTCTTTGGCATTTTTTTTTGCATTTATTTTATTATAATGGTATAATAGAAAGGCAATCTTGAGGGAGATGATCAGTATGTTAATATTACCTATTATCAATAGAAATAGAATATTTAATGTAGAAGTTAGATTAAAAACTGCTAAAAAGTGTAATGATTATAAGTTTAAGTCAGAATTTGGACCTAATAATATTTATTCTTTTAATAAAGATTTTAATTCATCTTCATATAATACTAAAGATTCATTATCATCCTCAATAACTGATTTTATAAGAAATAGTGATATTTTATATAAGAGAAGATTTTATGTAACTAGCAGAGAAAATAGTGATAATTTCTTTGATACTTATACTGTTGAGTATCCTAAAATAAAAGTTAATAAGGGTCTTGATAATTTATATGGTGAGGCTGTTAATGATTTAAGAAATAGTGTACCTGGTAGTTTTAAGGGACATTATGTTGATTTTGCAAAACTTGGCATTACTTCACATATCACTCCAGAAAGACTTAATACTTTAGATTCAATTGCTAAAAATGAAAAACCTAGCAACTATCAAAATGCTATCTATGAAAATGATTTAGAGGATTTACTTGAAACTCTTAATTTCTTAAGTTTATTTGATTTAGAGGTTATACCTAAATCTTCAATTAAACTAGAAGATTTTCAGAGTGTTGCTATGTCAATTAATAAGCTTAATACTAAAGATTCTAAAATGTTTAGAAATTACTATACAATGGCTCTTAATAATAAAGAATGTTATTCATTAATTTCACGTCTTTATAATATAGTTTACAATGATAGTTTAAACTGGATTCATAATGATAAAAGAAGTGTTAATAGAGATGATAAAGATGTTATTGTTAAGCTTAAAAAATCTAATGAAGATATTCAAAAGGCTGCATAATATGGATAATAGATTTGAAAGATTATCTCTTTTAGTTGGTGATGATAATTTAGAAAAATTAAAGTCTAAAAGAGTTGTTATTTTAGGTGTTGGTGGAGTAGGAGGATATGTTGTTGAGTCTCTTGCTAGATGTGGTATTGGTAATTTTCTAATAGTTGATTCTGATACTATTGATATTACTAATATAAATAGGCAAATAATTGCAACTGATAGTAGTATAGGAGAATATAAGGTTGATGTTTTTAAGAAGAGACTTTTAGATATTAATCCTAATATAAATGTAGAAACTTCTAAAGATTTTATTAATGAAGGTAATTATTTAAGTCTTTTTAGGGGCAATGTTGATTATTTTATTGACTGTTGTGATACTTTAAAGACTAAGGAACTTGTCATTAGATATGCTCTTTTAAACGATATTCCAATCATTTCTAGTATGGGTGCAGGAGCTAGATTTAATCCTTCTTTGCTATCAATTACAGATATTAAAAAAACGTCTTATGATCCTATTGCTAGAAGGTTAAGAAAATTTTTAAAAGATGAACATATAAATAAAAAACTTATTGTTATGTGTAGTCATGAGAAGCCTTTAAAGGTACATGGAAGTATTCCATCTAATTCATTTGTTCCAGCTTCTGCAGGACTTTTAATTTCTAGTTATGTTTTTAAACAGCTAATAAAAAGGAATTTATAATTCTTTATAGATTCCTTTTACTTTACCAATAATATTATTTAATTTATTATTATATTCTTTTAGTATGTATTTTTCTTTTTCTTTAACAATTACTATATCATTTTCTTTTATATTGTCTTCTTTTTTTACTATTAGTATATCGTCTTTCTTTATATTTTTTATGTCTATGTCTGCTTTTATTATGTATATATTTTCTATGTTAATAGAATTGTTATTGTTAAGTATCTTTATTTCATTATTTTTTTCTTCATATTCATTATCAACTAGAAGCTTTAGACTTCTTTTTTTATCTTTTTCTTTTTTTAGATATCCTTTTTCAATTAATTTATTTATATGAAAATATATTGTTTCTGAACTTTTTAATCCTACTTCTTTTCCTATTTCTCTAATTGATGGGGGATACTTATTTTTTGCTAATTCTTTTTTTATTGTATTTAATATTTCTTCTTCTCTTTTTGTTAATTTTTCCATTTTTACCTCTTTAGAATTTATATCTATATTTATGACTACTGCTTTCTTCAGATATGTTCATTATTATTCCAAGCATTAACATATATGATAGAAGTGATGATCCACCATAACTTATGAATGGTAGTGTTATACCTGTTACTGGAAGAAGTCCTAGAGTCATTCCTATGTTTTCTACTTGCTGAAATACTAAGCAGCTTATTATTCCAATTAATACATATTTATCTGGCATTATTATTTTTTTATCTATTAATCTTATTAGTTTTATATCAAATGCAAGTATTAATCCTATTAGGAATATTCCTCCAACAAGTCCAAAGTTACTTGCATATACTGCAAATATAAAGTCTGTTGCTGATTCTGGAAAGTAGAGTGGTGTATTATTATATCCGTGTCCAAATACTCCTGCTGATCCTATTGATGCTAATGCATTTGTAACTTGCATTCCTTCTCCGTCTTTCCATGACATTACTCTGTCTATTCTATAAAATAGATTTGTTCCAAATATTTTTACAAATAAGTTGCTGTTTAGGCCATATATTAAAAGCACAGCGGTTATTATTATTCCTATTATTGCAACTAGAATCACAAACCATCTTAATCTTATTCCTCCTGCAAACATCATACTTATATATATTATAAAGTACATTATAACTGATCCTGTATCTGGTTCTAAAAATGTAAGTACTGATGGTATTAAAAATATTATAAATGTTTTTAATATAAATATTGCTTCTTCTTTTATCTTTGGATCATTATATTGGGCTTTATAGTTATTTATCATTACTGATAATACAAGCATTAAAATTATTTTCATAAATTCTGATGGTTGAAAGCTTCCGATGTATGGAATTTTAAACCAACATTTTGAACCATGTACTGGTTCTCCAAATATTAATAGTAGAAAAAGTAGTATGCAAAATATTATATACAGTACAAATGCATTTCTATATAGATATTCATTTTTAAAATGCATAATTACAAGTACTAATGCTATTCCTATTAAATACCATAATGCTTGTTTTAGTACTAGATTTCCATTAGATGCTGGTATGTATGTCATTGCACTATTTATTGTTAATAGACTTATAAATGCAAATATTGTTACTATTATTAAAAGTATTTTTGAGTTTTTTCCTAATTTACTATACATATTATTTCCTTTCTATATTTATTATAACAAAAATGTAAATTATTATTTATAAAAAACATATTATAAATTAGAGGTGCATATATGAAAAAGTTACCAAGTATATATAAGAATCCTAATGAACATTATGAGACTCATAATAATACTATTTATTATTGTAATACAAAAACGGAGATAAAAAAAGATAAATTTGATGTAAATTTATTTTTAAATAATCTTTCTAATGATAGTGGTTATATATTTAATAAAAATGTTTTTATTGAAACTTTAAATAATAGTTTTAATAGTTATATTCTTTATTATGATTCTAATCATATTTATCTTTCTAATGGTAATGTTATTAACAAGAATGATATTGTAAGCATTAAAAGAGTTTAGCTCTTTTTTTATTAAAAAAGAAAAGGCTTATTGCCTTTTATAGTTCAACAAATGTATCTTGATGACATTTGATACATGAAATACTGTTTAAGTCTATTGTAAAGAATCTTCCTGAATTTGTGTATGTTCCATCATTATCTATTAGCAGTCTACATGTTGCACAACATGAGTCTAAACTTTCAATTCTAAATACACTGCTTGTATTTGTTCCATCATAATATATGTTCCATTTTTCTCCTGTAATACCGTTATAAAAACTAAGTGGTCTAGTATTATATCCTGAACTTGTTAGAGTAGGACCTAGAAATGGTTTATCACATCCAACAGCACAACTATCATTATTTGAATTTTGCAAAGTTAATATATTATTTAATGTATTATATAAACAGCATTTATTATTTTCATCACACATATTTATTCTCCTTTCATATATTTAATTCTATGTCATTTAAACATGACATACATGATATGTTTTTAAGATTTACTGTTATGAATTCATTTGTATTCGTGTATGATGTATCTTTAGTTGTACTTGTACCTAATATTCTTAATCTTGCACAACATCCGTTTACACATTCAACTCTAAATACACTTGATGTGTTATTTTCTCCATAATTTACTGTTAAAAGATTTCCATTTTTTGTATATAGGTTTACTGGTCTTGTGTTATATACGTTTTGAACAATTGTAGGTCCTAAAAATGGTTTAGAACATCCTTCTTCACAGTTTTGTGTACAATTTGCATTGTTTTGAAGTACTTCAATTACTTTTAGCATTCTCCCTATGCAGCATGTTTCTTCATTTTCCATATTTCCACCATCCTCATAATAATTTATTCTAAAAAATAAAATGCGTGCATATTTTTATCCTTTTATACTAATATCATTATTATGTGTTCCATTTTGTACTTCCATTTGACCAGCATTTGTGATTATTACTTGCCCTAGAAGTTGAAAGTAGTTTGCTAATGTATTTTGTTCATTAACTGTCATTCCTTCTGTTAATATATCTGCAATTATGAATGCTGAAAGACTATATTCTTTTGGTGGTAAGTTAAATATAAAGTCCATTTTTATCACCTGTAATAATTTATGCTTATTGACTTGACTGTTGCAAATATTATAAAATAAATACCGAGGTGATTCTTATGGCTAATGCACTTTTGGATGCAGTCATTGATTCTTTAAAATTAATACCTTTTCTTTTTATTTCATTTTTGATAATTGAAGCTTTAGAACATAAATCTTTGAAGGGTGCTGAAAAGGTTATGGGAAGAAGCAAGAAGCTTGGTCCACTTTTTGGTGGTATACTTGGAGCGATTCCACAGTGTGGTTTTTCTGTTCTTGCAACTAATCTTTATGTTACAAGGGTTATTACACTTGGTACTTTAATTGCAGTTTATCTTTCTACTAGTGATGAAATGCTTCCAGTTTTATTATCTTCTAAAGCAAGTCCTAGTGTTATGCTAAAACTTGTTTTATCTAAAGTTATTATTGGTATTTGTTATGGATATTTAATTGATTTATTTTACAAGAAAAATATTAAACATGAAGATGAAGATTTTGATATATGTAGTCATGATCATTGTCACTGTGAAAGGGGAATACTTTATTCAGCTTTAGTTCATACTCTTAAGACTGTTTTCTATGTATTTATAGTTGTTCTCATTTTGAATTTATTAATTTATTTTGTTGGAGAAGATAATATTTCTAAAATATTTCTTAAGAATAATCCTTTTGCACCACTTCTTGCTGCACTTTTTGGTCTTATTCCAAATTGTGCTGCTAGTGTTATGCTTACAGAACTTTATTTAAAAGGTGCGATAAGTTTTGGCTCACTTCTTGGTGGAACTTTATCTGCAAGTGGTGTTAGTCTTTTAGTTTTATTTAGAACTAATAAAGACAAGAAAGAAAATTATAGTATTTTGCTTTTAAATTATTTGCTTGGTGCAATTACAGGCTTTATTGTTAACTTATTTTAAGTAAAATTATGTAAAATTTTTATAAAAAGATTAATATAGACTTATATTATGTTATATAATAAAATTAGGTGATGTCTATATGAAAAAAATTAGTATACTTTCTTTGCATTTAAATTATGGTGGTATTGAAAAATGTGTTGCATCTTTATCAAATATTTTAGCGGATAGATATGAGGTTGAAATTGTATGTACTTATAAACTTTCAGATAAGCCTGCATTTTATATTGATCCAAGAGTTAATATTAAGTATCTACTTACTGAAAAACCAAATAGGGAGGAATTTAATAGTGCTCTTCGTCATCATAAATATATAACTGCTTTTAAAGAAGGAGTTAGAGGTGCTAAAATATTAGGTAAAAGAAAAGCGAGTATGATAAATTATATTACCAATAGTGATAGTGATGTTATAATTTCAACTAGGGATTTATTTGATGATTTACTTGGTACTTATGGCAGAAAAGGATGTTTAAAGATTGGATGGGAACATAATCATTATCATGATAATATGAGATATGCTGAAAATGTTGTTAGATCTTGTAGCAAGCTTGATTATCTTGTTCTTGTTTCAAATAGTTTGAATGCTTTTTATAATGGCATGCTTCGAAATACTAATTGTAAAACAGTTTTTATACCTAATATAATTGAATATATTCCATCAAAAGAAGATATTTCTGATTTAAAATCTCATAAGATGATTTCTGTTGGCAGACTTTCTCATGAGAAAGGATATCTTGACTTGATTAAGATATTTAATATTATTCATCATGATTATCCAGATTGGACACTAGATATTATAGGTGATGGTGATGAAAGAGAGAAAATAGAAAAATTAATTAAGAAAGATAAATTAGAGGATTTTGTTACTTTACATGGTTTCCAAGATAAAGATTACATTTACGAACATTTAAAGGATTCTTCAATTTATTTAATGACAAGTTATACTGAAAGTTTTGGTATTGTTCTTTTGGAAGCGATGAGTGAAGGACTTCCTTGTATTGCATTTTCATCTGCTGAAGGTGCTAATGAAATTATTACTAGTGGAAGAAATGGTTATTTAATAAAGAATAGAAATTTTGGTGCTTATATAAAGAAAGTTGAAGATTTAATAGAAAGTTATGACACTCGTAAGAATATCGGTATTGAAGGAAGGAAGACTGTATTTAAATATTCAAGTGAGAATATCAGTAAGAAGTGGTTTAAATTGATAGAGAAGAAGTGATTTTATGCAGAGGGTAATGTTTGTTTCATCAACAGGTGGTCATTTAAATGAACTTTTACAACTTAAGAGTTTGTTTAAGAAATATGATTATACTTTAGTTACTGAAACAGGTAAGAATAATAAAGAGTTAAAAAATAAATATGATAATGTTTATTATCTTTTATATGGTACAAAGGATCATATGGCTACTTATCCATTTATACTTCTTGCTAACTGTTTTATATGTCTTTTTATTTATCTAAAGAGAAGACCTGATTATATAGTTACTACTGGAGCTCATGTTGGTGGTGTTATGGCACTTATTGGTAAGATATTTGGAAGCAAAGTTATCTATGTTGAAACTTTTGCAAATATTCATACAAAAACTATTACTGGAAGACTTGTTTATAAGTTTGCAGATTTTTTTATTGTACAATGGAAATCAATGCTTGATCTTTATCCCAATGCTAAATATGGGGGGTGGATTTTCTAATGATACTTGTTACACTTGGAACTCAGGATAAAAGTTTTAAGAGACTTTTAAAAGATGTTGAAAATGAAATAAAGAATGGCACTATAAAAGAGAAGGTTATTGCACAAACTGGACATACCAAATTTAAATCTAAATATATGGAAACTTTTGATTTTGTTAGTCCAGAAAAGCTTGATTCTCTTATGAAAAAAGCTAATATTATTATTACTCATGGAGGGGTTGGCAGTATACTTGGTGCTTTAAAGTATAATAAGCCTGTAATAGCTGCTCCTCGTCTTTCTAAATATAAGGAGCATACTAATGATCATCAGATTCAAATAGTTGATGAATTTGAAAGAGAAGGATTTATTATTGCATATAGGGATGGTGATAAACTTTCTTCTCTTATTAAAGATGCTAAGAAGTTTAAACCTAAAAAGTATACAAGTAATAATAAAAAATTTGTTAAGATAATAGATGATTATATAGAAAAGACTAATAATAAAAGTTTTATTAATAGATTTTGGTACATTTATTTATGTATTTTAATTTTTATTATTTTACTAATTATATTTTAGACTTTTAATTTTGTCAAAATCTGTTATAATTAGTAAAGTAGGAGTACAGATGTATGAAGAAGAAAAAAATTATAATAATATGTGTTATTTCTTTAATTTGCCTTTTTATTCTTTTTTTCATTATTAGTTTTGCAAAAGATAAAAGCAATTCTAAGGCTGCGATGAAAGTTATAAATAGTGATTATACGGTTTTTATTAAAGATTTAGAGGATTTTGAAACTAAGAGAGATCATATATATGATGATATTTTTGGATCAGGTTATGCTGAAAAATTTAAAAAGAATTATAAATCTTATTTTGATTTTTTTGATTTGTATGGTGATAATGTAAGTACTATGATTAAGGATAGCAAGAATCTTACTAAGTATTGCAGAGGTATTTATTATACTGATAAGGATGTTAATTCTAAATGTCAACTTTTTACTAGAAATTATGAGCTTATGGTTAATTATTATGTTTTAGATGTTAAAAGATTTAATGTTCTTGTGAAGGAATATAATAAATATTTAAATGATGAAAATGTAAAAGGTGATAAGCTTTCTTATTATAAAGCTAAATATAAATATATTGATTTTGATGAAGATGGTAAAGAAGATGGAAAGGAGTAATTATGTTTTTTAAGTTTAAACCAAAGAAAAGAAAAAATAGTAAAAAGAAAAACAAGAATAAAAAGCTAATCATTACACTTTCCAGTATCATAGTTGCACTTTTTGCATCTTTTGCATTTCTTTTATATGGTCCTTATGATGGATTTAGAAATTTTTGGATAACTAGTGCAATGACTACTATGTCTCATCAATGGCTTGCTAAAATGTTTTATAGTGAGAAAGAGATTATGAAAGTCCTTGAAAGTAATGGTATAGTTGAACCTAGTGGAAGTACTGATACTGATCTTATTAAAGTTAAAAAGTATTCTGGTAATGCTAGATTTTATAAAAATAAATATGAGGAAGATATTTTAAAAGATAGTGAAGGTAAAGATTATAAGGTTATACCTATAAAAGGTTCTAAGTATCAAGGATATCTTGTTGCAATTTATGATCCAAGTAAGGTTTATGTTGCTACTACTAATTATTTAAGAGTTAGGGGAGAAGCAATTACTACTGTTGCAAAAAGAGAAAATGCACTTGTTGCAATAAATGGTGGTGGTTTTTACGATCCTGATTGGAACTCTAATGGTGCACTTCCTCATGGAGTTGTTATTTCAAAAGGTAAACTTGTAAGCAATTATCAAAAGGCTAATGTAGGTGGTGGAGTTGTTGGATTTACTAATGACAATAAACTTGTTCTTGGAAAGTGGACTGCAGAAGAAGCTTTAAAAAGAGGAGTTAGAGATGCAGTCGACTTTGGTCCTTTCCTTATTGTAAACGGTAAGTCAAGCTTTGTTAAAGGTAATGGTGGTTGGGGTATTGCTCCTAGAACTGCTATTGCTCAAAGAAAAGATGGAATTGTACTTTTCTTAATTATAAATGGAAGAATAGCATCATCTATTGGTGCTGATATGGTTGATTTGTGTGAGATTCTTGAAAATTATGGAGCATATAATGCTGCTAATATGGATGGTGGATCTTCTACTGAACTTGTTATTAATAACAAAATAATAAATCATCCAGTTGCTGCTGGTAAGAATGGACTTCGTGATCTTCCAACATTCTGGATGGTAAGAAGGTAGTTTAAACTATCTTTTTTTATGCAATAAAAAAACGTTGAATAATCAACGTTAAATTCCTAATGGGGCGGAATAAGAGGATCGAACTCTTGCGTACCGGTGCCACAAACCGGCGTGTTAACCACTTCACCAATTCCGCCATAGAACACATTATTAATTTTACCAGTAAAATCAATAATATGCAATATTAAATTTGTTTATTTTAATATTATTATGATATTCTTCATATTCTTTTGAATTTTGCATTATATCTAGGTAATCAGTATTGTTTAGAAGTCCTGCAAATAATGCTACAGGCATTGCTTCATTTTTTCCATACAAATTTGTAAAGTATTTATAGTTTTCTAAAATACTCCAGTATTCTTTGTGTGTATATAGAGCAAGCATATATAGATAGTCATAAAATGTTTTGTCCTTCATCATTCTATCTCCAAATTTTAGATATTTTTCATTATCTTTGATTATTTTTTGAGAATGATTATAGATTTCATTTACTGACATTTCTTTTCCACTTTGAAGTTTTATCTTTAGATTTTTTTCACTTATCATTCTTCCAAATTTGTTATTTGAGTTTGGTGATATTTCTAGATGTTCATAATTTTCATGTCCATTTTCTTTTATTGCAGATGTTAAGCTATTATAGTCTATAATTTGATTATGTGTAAGTTTTATGTTTAGATTTTCTTCTTTAAGTTCATCTATATATTTGCTTGTAATATATAGCTTTATCTCCATTTCATTCCTATTTCATCACATCTTGCTTCATATTCATTAACTGTATAATATCCCATTCCATAATCAAATGCTAAATCATTTAGTTTTTTCTTATCTATATTGTTTAAGTCTTTTAAGGATATTATATCCATTATATCTTCTGCACTAATCATATTTTTAACTAATGCTTCTGAATTTGGATTTGTTGGATAATAGTTTGGTAATTGTTGTAATTTATTTTGATATCCTCTATATTCTCTTTTACCATCAAATAGTACTTTTATATCTTTTGTCTTATCTGTTCTGCTTAGTGATGTTGTAGAACGAGCAAATTCAGTATCAAGCATCATTAGAGGCCTTGTATTTGTAACTAATACTATCATATTTGTCTCTCTACTATGATTTGTTAATCTGTTTAATTCATCATAATTTATATGAGATATACTCATACTAATATCATTACCATTTAAATTATGTTTTGTTTTATTTTCAGTAAATTCTATGTTTTTTCCAGTTAATTCATTTCTAGATAGTATTCCATGTTTTAATATACTCTCTATGTTATTTATATCTGTATAATGGTATAGTCTTGTTATTCCATTTTCATTTATAAATTTTTTTCTATCCTCTAAAACTTTTTTTATGCCTTTTATTTTTGCAATTTTTTTAAATTCTTCTTGTCTATCTAAAAGCATTTTTAATTCACTTGGGTCAACATTTTTGTAGACCTTTTCTTTTCCATTAACTAAAAATATTATTGTTAATTTGCCTGTTTTTTTATCCTTAGCCATTTGTTTAAGAATGGCTTTTTCTCCTTTTCCTGTATAAAATATTTCTCCCATTTTATATTCCCCCTTCAAATTGTTATCTGATTATATCATATTTTTAAAAAAAAGTAAATATGTTATACTATTTTTGGTGGTTATATGATATTAAATGTTAGTGGTAGATGTGATATTCCAGCTTTTTTTAGTGATTGGTTTATGAATAGATATAGAGAAGGTTATGTTGATACTAGAAATCCTTTTAATCCTAAACTTGTTAGTAGAATTTATTTTAAGAATGTTGATTTAATAGTTTTTTGTTCTAAGAGACCTAGACTTATCATTAAATATTTAAAAGATATTGATAAACCTATTATTTTTCATATAACAATAACTCCTTATAAAAATGATATAGAGTGTGTTGGCTCTAAAAGTGATATTATTGAAAGTGTAAAAGAAATAAGTGAAATTATAGGTAAAGATAATGTCTTTATAAGGTATGATCCTATTTTTATTAGTGATAAATATAATTTAGATTATCATATTAAAGCTTTTAAAAAATTATGTTCTTTGGTTAGTCCTTATACTAATACTATTATTGTTTCTTTTATTGATATGTATAAAAATGTTTTAAAAAATATTAGTACTTTAAAGATAAAGGCTTTTAGAGAAAATGATTATAAGGTAATTGGTGAAAATTTTTCATCTATTGCACATTCATATAATTTAAAAGTTCAAACATGTTTTGAAAAGGAAAATCTAGTTAGATATGGTTTTGATGAAGGTGAGTGCTTATCTAGAAGTTATGCCTATATTTTAACTGGTAAAAAGTTTAAAGCGTGGAAGGCTAGGGGATGTAGTTGTGCAGAAATGGTTGATATTGGTGCATATAATGTTTGCAAGCATTTTTGTAAGTATTGTTATGCTAATTATGATGAAGATAGTATTATGAGCAACAACAAAATGCATGATGATAACTCTTCACTTTTAATCGGTCATATAGAAGATGATGATGTTATAAAAGAAAAAAATAATTAAATATAGTATAATAAATAGTTATCTCCTCATAATAATAGAGGAGGGATGATAAATGAAATTTACAAATAAAGATTTAGATTATCTAAAGGATATATTCAATTGGAATTTTATTGCTTATAATAATCTATATATGATTAATGAAGATTTTGATCTTTTAGATTCTGTTTTAGAGATGTATGATGACAATATGAAGCATATCCTAAATATAGTAGGAGGTGCTAAATAATGGAAGAAGATGTTTATTATATTGCTTTAAGTGATTTAAAAGCTATTGAAAAGAATTATGTAGTAGCTCTTACTGAAGCTTCTAATGATAAGCTTTATAAAGAATTAAAAAAAGATTTAGATTCAGTTGCAACTATGCAGAGAAAAATTTTTAATAAAATGAATGATAAGGGATATTATAATTTAAAATGTGCTAGTGATAAGGAACTCAATGCATTATGTGATGAATTAAATAATAAATATAATAATATTTTAGAGGAGGCTTAATAGTCTTCTTTTTTAATAATAAAGACTAAAGAAGTTTATGCCTCCTTTAGTTTTTCTATTTCAGATTTAATAAAGTGTATTTTGATATAAGGTTTAAGTTAAGCTTATCTTTTAGCATATTCCTTGCTGTTAAAAATTTCTTTTCTTTCATATAATCATCCTCTTTTATATTATTCGAGAAAAATTTAAAATTTTTGCACTTTTTAGTAAAAAATATTATTTTATTTATTTTTTAATCATATAATTAATTGAAATGGAGTGATTATATGAATAAAGATATATCATTTGATAAAGATTTAAATTTTAATACTAGAGTAGCAAGTATTGAAACAATTTCACTTGAAGATGATTTAGAAGTAAATAGTGATGCAATAGAAGGCAATTTATATGTAAGTGGTAAGTATAAAATATTAGATGCTAGTACAATACTTGAAGATTTTTCTTTTAGTGTTCCATGTTCTATCAATATTATTGATGATTTAGATAGTGATACTATTAAGTATAATATTACTAATTTTACATATGAGATAATTGATAATAGTATTTTAAGATGTCATATATCTATGAATATAAGTGGTGAAAAAATGATAAGAGAATGCGATGATGATATAGTTCCAGATGAATTAAAGGAAATACCTGTTAAAGAAAGAACTATAGAAAAAGAAGATGATGATACTAAAAATGAGAAAGAAGAAAATAATGATAAAGTTAAAGAAGATGATAAAGACAGTGTAAGTGAAAGTCTATTTTCTAATTTAGAGGATAATGGATTTACAACATATCATGTTTATATAATGAGAGAAGGGGATACTATAGAAAAAGTTATCTCAAAGTATAAGTCTAGTAAGGAAGCTTTATCACTATATAATGATTTATCAAATATCACTATTAATTCTAAAGTTATTGTTCCTTCTAATGAATAATTTTTTAAATGATTTAAATATAAAGCCTTATAAATATAAATATATTAATAAGGCTTTAATTATATATAGTGATAAAATTTATGTTTTAAAGAAAAATTCTCATAAAGATAAGATATACAAGTATTTAGATGGTATATCATTTGATAATTTTATTAAACCAATAAAAAAAGATAACCTAAATTATCTCTTCAATTATTTAGAAGATTATTCTCCTGATTCTGATAGTAAGATGATTAATTTAGTTGAAGTACTTTCTGTGCTTCATAGTAAGACATCAGAATTTAAAGAATTAAATCTAGATAGGGTAAAAGAAATAGTAGAAAAATGTAATGAAAAGATAAATTATCTAGAAGAATATTATAATAATTTAGAAGATACATTAAATGAGTCTATATTTTACAAACCTTATGTATATACATATTTAAGAAATGTTAGCAAGATATATTATAATTTAGATTTTTCAAAATATTTAGTTAAATTATTTTATGATGAGGCTTTAAAAAATAATAAATATAAGGAGTCATTAATACTTGGAAAGGTAAGAGCAGATAATTTTATAAATGATAAATTTACTAACTTTGATCATAGTACTTTTAAGTCTCCAATTTATGATTTAATAGATCTTTATAAAGAATATTATGATTCTTATGATTTTCAAAATTTATATAAGGTTTATAAATCTAATTATCATTTAAATAAATTAGAGGAATTATATTTCTTTTTAATGATAAGTATTCTGTATAAGATTAGTTTTAAAAGTGATAGTTATACAAATACATTAAATGTACATAAACTTATGAATTATATAGATAGAACTAGAGTATTTATAGTATCAAATAATAAGGTATACGAGAAAAATAATGATGATGAAGAGAAAAAACAGTAGTATTGCATTAAGTCTTGTTGTTATAAAACAAAGAATTAAAACTTGCCATAATATGATTATAAAGAAGGACATAATACTAAACATATAAAGTTTATTATTCCTTCTTTTATTTACACAAGATGTACATTTACAGTAGAATGGATGTTTATTTAATTTCATATATTCACCTGTAATATTCTATGCTTAAATGATATAATAAGTACGGATGTGATTTTATGAAGTGTACTGATTATATAAAAGATAGTGATACTTTGTATATGAAATATCATGATAAGGAATGGGGAAGAGTGCATCATGATGAACATTATCTATATGAGATGTTTATACTCGAATCTTTTCAGGCAGGGCTTTCATGGAGAACTATTCTTTATAAAAGAAAAAATTTTGAAAAAGCATATGATAATTTTTATATTGATAAAGTTGCTAATTATTCAGATGAAGACATTAACAGACTTTTAAATGATAAAGGAATAATTAGAAATAAACTTAAGATAAATGCATCTATAAATAATTCTAAACTATTTAAAAATATAGAAAAAGAGTTTGGAAGTTTTGATAAATATATATGGAGTTTTACAGATAATAAGCAAGTATATGTTGATATTAATATTACGAAAAATAAACTTTCTGATAGAATATCTAATGATTTAATAAAAAGGGGTTTTAAGTTTGTAGGTAGCACGATAATTTTTTCTTACTTACAAGCAATTGGTGTTATCAATTCACATTCTAAAGATTGTAAAGTATATAAGGAGCTTGTATGTTAGTTATTAAAGACGTTAATTTAGATTTAGAAAATACAATTACATGTGGTCAGATATTTAGATTTAAAAAAGAAGATGATAATTCTTTTACTGTAATAATGTCTGATAGAGTTGTTAATTTAAAAATGAATAATAATAATTTAATTGTGTTATCAAGTAGTGAAGAAGATTTAGAAGATGTTATCAAATCATATCTTGATTTGGATAGAAATTATGATAAAATAAATGACAAGATACTTGAAAATGATAGTTCATTAAAAGATGTAATAGATAAATGCAATGGCTTTAAAATAATGCATACACCTAAATTAGAAACATGTATAAGTTATATAATTTCACAGAATAATGGAGTGCCTCAAATAAGAAATAGTTTAAATTTATTATCTGAAAAATATGGAAAAAGAGTAGAGTTTATGAATAATGTTTACTATCTTTTTCCGAATATTAATGAATTAAAAAAATTAAGTATTTCAGATTTTCATGAATGTAAAACTGGATTTAGAGATAAATATTTATATAATTTTATAAATAGTAATATAAAGTTAGATAAGATAGATGATATGGCAACAGATGATGCATTAAAATATTTAATGAATATTAAAGGAATTGGTCTTAAGGTTGCATCTTGTATTTTACTTTTTGCATATCAAAGATTTGATGTATTTCCAATTGATACTTGGGTTAAAAAATATTTTAGCGAAAATTATAATCTTGATGATATAAAAAAGATATCTTTCTTTGCAAAAGAAAAATATGGAGCATATTCTGGACTTGTAATACAATATATATTTAATTATAGTAGGAATAAGTGATAATATGTATGAGTTTAGAGTAAAAGATTATGATATAAATATTTCTATAGTTAATAAGAAAGATAATATGCCACTTTTTGTATTAAATAGTTATGAAAGAGAAATAGAAAAAATAAAAAATCTTGTAAGTGATAAAAGCTTGGTACTGGTAGAAGTAAGTGGTATAAACTGGAATAGTGATATGACACCATGGAAATATAATGAGTTTTCTGGTAATGCAGATAATTATTTAAATATTTTAATAGGTGAAATAATGCCTAAAGTTAACAAATATTTAAAAGAAAATAGTGTAAATGTAATAAATTATAGTTTAATAGGTTATAGCCTGGCAGGACTTTTTTCTCTTTATGTATCAACTAAAAATACTATGTTTAACTATTTTGCATCAGTTTCGGGTTCTCTTTGGTATAAAGGCTTTAAAGAATATTTTAAAAAGTATAAATTTAATAATAAAAGATTTTATATATCGCTTGGAGATAAAGAAAGTGATACTAAAAATAAGACTCTTAAAACTGTTAAAGATAATACTTTAGAAATAGTTAAATATTTAGAGGATAATGTATATTTTGAATTTAATAATGGTGGTCATTTTAAAGATGAAATAATTAGAATTTCTAAAGCTATTGATTACTTGACAGTTGAATAAATATTCAACTATAATAAATAAGAGAAGAAGGTGGTAATTTGAAAAGAGATGTTTTAACAGTTGATGGAATGACTTGTGCAGCATGTTCAAATACGGTTGAAAAATACGTAAGAAAACAAAAGGGTGTTAAGGATGCATCTGTAAATTTAATTTTAAATACTCTTTCAGTTACTTATGATGATACTTTAAAAAGAGAAGATATTGCAAGATTTATAGAAGAAGCAGGATATAAATATGGAGGAGTTTTTAATCCAAATAAAGATTTAGAAGAAGATAAAAAAGATAAAAAATTAATTAAGATTTTTGGAATACTTCTAGCAGTAGTTCTTTATATATCAATGACGTCAATGACTAGTCTTCCAGGTATTCATAATATGATGGCTATTTCTATAATTACTTTTATATTTTCGGTTATATATATTATTTATGGATATGATATATTGAGAGTTGGAATTAAAAGCTTAATAATAAAAGATCCTAATATGGATTCTTTGGTTGCAATTGGTGTTATAGCAAATTTTATTTATTCCTTTATAAATATGATATTAAAGGGTAATGTTTATTTTGAATCAATTTGTACAATAATATACTTTGTAAAATTAGGTGAATATATAGAAAATATTGGAAGAAGTAAGACTCGTGATGCTATAAAAGAAATGGTTGTTATGACTCCATCTAAAGCTCATTTAATTAAAAATGGTAAGATAAAAGAGATAACAATTGATGAGATAAAAAAAGGAGATATATTGTGTGCTGAAAGAGGAGAGCGTATTGCAGTTGATGGTGTAATAACTAAAGGTGAGAGTCATATAGATTCTAGCTTTGTTACTGGAGAGTCTAGACCAGTAAAGATAAAGAAAGGATCTAAAGTACTTGCAAGTACAATAAATTTGGACGATTATATTGAATATAGAGCAGAAAATATTGGACCTAAAAGTACTATATCAGAGATAATTCATATGATTATGGATAGTTCTAATAATAAGACAAAAATAGAAGAAGTATCAAATAAATATAGTAGTATTTTTACAAAAGCGGTTCTTGTTATTTCTATTGCAACACTTATTTTGTATTTAGTATTTACACATGATATTAATCTAGCACTTAATCATTTTGTCTCAGTTCTTGTTGTTGCATGTCCATGTGCACTTGGTCTTGCTGCACCTCTTGCATTAATGACTTCTAATAAGCTTTCTCTTAAAAATAATATACTTTTAAGAGATAATACACCACTTGAGATTGCAAGTAATATTGATGAGGCTATTTTTGATAAGACTGGAACTCTAACAAAAGGTAAAATGGAAATATCAGAGATAAAAAATTATTCAAATATAAGCAGAGAAAATATTCTTGAAATAATATCATCACTTGAACATCTATCAAGTCATCCTATTGCAAGATGCTTTGATAAATATAAGTATTTAAAGGTAAAAGATTATAAAACATATAATAATGGAATTGAAGGATATGTTATTGGAAAATATAAATATTATGTTGGTAATAAAAGGTTTATCAAGTATTATACAGATGAAGAAAAAGATCCTGATGCATCATTTTATTTAGTTTCAAATGGTAAAATAATTGCATCTATTTATATAGAAGATGAAGTAAGAGATGAAAGCAGAAAAGTAATTAAAATGCTTAATAGCAAAAATATTAAAACTGTTATATTAACAGGAGATAATAAAGAAACAGGCGAAAAGGTTAAAGATTTACTTGATGCTAATTATATGCTTGCAGAAGTTATGCCTAAAGATAAAATAAATTATATAAAAGAAGAGAAGAAAAACAAAAAAGTTATGATGGTAGGCGATGGAATAAATGATGCTCCAAGTCTTACAGAAGCTGATATTGGAGTAAGTCTTAAAGGGTCAAACACTATTGCAACTAATTCAGCTAATGTAATACTTTTAGATGATAATTTGAATGGAATACTAAAACTTATAAAAATTAGCAAGAAGACAAATAAAATTATAAAAGAAAATTTGATATGGGCATTTTTATATAACATTTTAATGATACCAGTAGCCTGTGGACTTACAAAAATAAATTTAAGTCCTGAATTAAGTAGTTTGATGATGGTTTTGTCTTCATTATCAGTTATACTTAATACTTTGAGATTAAGGAAGGAGTAATAATATGTTTAATAAAGGTATAAAGAGAGAAATTAAAATAGAAGGAATGATGTGTGATAATTGTGCAAAACACGTAAAAAATGCAATTGAGTCAATTGATGGTGTAAAAAAGTGTAGTGTTAGTTTAAAAGATAAAACTGCAAAGATAGTTTCTGATAAGAAAATAAATAATGATGATATAAAAAGTAAAGTTGCAGAAGCAGGATACGAGGTAACATCTATAAAATAATTAATGTAAAGTAAGACTAAAATGTATAGTTTTACTTTCTTTTTTTATTTTATTATTTTATAATAATAGTGGAGGATAGAGATATGGAGAGTAAAAGTAAAAAAAGTGCTATAAGTATAGTTATAATAGTTATTCTTGCACTTGTTGTAGTTTTTCTTAGTGCATATATATTGATGGGTTATGCTGGTAATAAGAAAACAAATATTTCATTAGATAAGGTTGATAAAAATGGTGGCGTTTCTAAAAATGTTAATGAAGATGTTAATAAAAGCAATGATACAACTACATCTAGTGATACAAAATTAGAACTTGAAGATATGATGTATTTTATATTTGGACTTGATTTTAATACTGGCAGTATGAGTACATATAACTTTAACAAAAATTATGTAAAGAATGGTTTAACTGATGATAATAAGCTTGAAGTAGCACTTGAAAATTCTAACTGGACACAATATTTAACCCCTAGTAGTCAAGTAGATAGTTTGGTAAGGAATGGAGAAAATGCATTAGAGACTGATTCCAGAAATGTTAATAGGATTTATAAAAGTTTATTTGGAGAAAATATTAAATCTTTTAAGAGTTTTGACAGCAAATGTCCTTCATATTTATATGATGGTATGACAGGTAAATATTATAGTGTAACAGCAGGATGTGGTGGAACTTCTATGAGCAGAGTAATTTTTTATGATTATGATGCTAAAGAAGATAATGATACTGCTAGTCTTTATGTTGCTATGGGAATTATAGAGTTTGATGGATCTGGTATTAATGATAAAGTATATTCTGATCTTGATGAGGCAAAACTTTTAACAACTACAACAACTGATTATAGTGTTAATAAAGATAATTATCAAAGTTTTGATAAGTATAAGTTTGTATTTAAAAAGAATGGAAATAGTTTCTATTTTGATAAAGTAGAGAAAATTAATTAAAAAACGACAAAAATTGTTGTTTTTTTTTAGCTTATTATTTATAATGAATATATAAGGTATGGGGATAGTAAAATGAGTAAGAAGATACGTGATGAAGAGTTAATAAAAACTCATGTTATAAATATAAATGAAATAAGAGAAGCTGAAAAAGAAGAAAATCAATTCAAAGTAAAATGTCTTCCTAGAAAGTTTGTTATAGTAGGTGCTTTCTTAATTGCAACTGGACTTGCACTTCCTGGGTTTAAAAATCTAGCATCTGCAGAGACTAATGCATCGTCTGTTGCAATGAAGAATGTTAATAAGAATAGACTTACTTGTATATCAAATATTAATTTAAATGAAAGTAATGTTAAAGTATATTCAAAAATAACATATGTTTTTAAAAATAATAAATTATTGAGAACTAGTAAAAACGTAAGACTTTCTAATATTACTGGTAATGATTTAACTAATCTTTCTAATATAAAGGCATTTTTAGATACTACTTATGTTAGTAATAATATGATAACTTATAATATATATAGTAGCAATAAGAGTGTTGTTGTTAATGAAATAATAGATGATTATAATACATTTGATAAGACTTATTATAATAATACCTTAAATGGTTGGATTAATACTTATCAATATGATAATACTTATGATCAAAATACTATTAAATCTTTATCTGAAAAACAAGGTTATTTATGTAATTAAAAACATTTCCATATTAGGAAATGTCTTTTTATCTATAAAAAAATATTGGTAAAACCAATATTTTTATTTTTCAGAATTTGAACTACTATTTGATGATGATTCTTCAACTCTCTTTAGATATGATCTATATGCAGATGATAATGAACTATCTTTAAATGTAACTTTATTTTTCTTTCTATATCCTTCTAATGCTGTGTAATATAATGTATTATCATTTTGTAATTTTTCTTGTGCTAATGTTTCTTTTATAGTACTTTTTTCTTTGCTTAGTTTAGGCTTAGCTTTCTCTGCTTCTTTTAATATAATTTCATATCCATATTCTGTTTTTACAGGTTCTTTTGTATATTTACCATTTTCAAGTGCTGCTGCTGCTAGGACAAATGCTTCTTCATAATTATCATCAGTATTGAAGTATCCAAGTTCACCACCATTTGATGCTGTTCCTTCATCGTCTGAATATTTTTTAGCTAGTTTAGAAAAATCTTCTCCATTATCAAGTTTAGTGATTATATCTTCTGCTTTCTTCTTAGCTTCTTCCTCTTTCTTTTCTTTTTCACTGTCTGAATCACTATCTTTTGCATTTGATCTTATAAGTATATGTTTTGCTTTAACATCACCAATAACTCTTGTATCATAGTAGTTTTTAATTTCTGTATCTGTTACAACATTATCTGCAACATAGTCTTTAACAGCTTGCTGTCTTTTGTAGTTTAGGCTTAACATACTTTTGAATTCATCAATAGAAGATACTCCATAGTATGAATTTAATGCATTTAAGAAATCTTCATCAGAGTTATAGTTTGATTTTAGACTATTTACTTGTGCATCTACATAATTTTTTTCTGCATCATCTGTCTTATACTTGATATCTAAAAGTAAATGATCTATTTTGTCTATTAATACATTCATAGAATATTTATCTTTTAAATCTTTATATAAGTCATCAGCAGTTATTTTATCGCTTCCAACCTTTACTGCAACTTCTTTTCCATTTTTTAATTTAGCAGTATGTGTAAAGTTAAGTATAACGCTTATTACAAGACATACACACAGTACTCCTATAATTATATAATATTTTTGGTTTTTATTTTCTTTCTTCATTTTTCATCCTCCACCCATTTAATATAATACTAAAAATACGTTATTTTGTAAATATTTTATTAAAAAGCATCACATTTTTTAATTTTAACCATAAAATAATGTGAATACCAAAAAGGAGGTAGAAAATATGGGTAATTACGTATCAGGTTCTGCTATTGTTTTAGTTCTTTTTATTCTACTTGTTATAATTCTAGGAGCTTATATTTAATAGAGGAGGGATAATATGGCTTGTTCAGAAAATAAAGGTAAAGGTGGACTTGTAATCGTTGTTGTCTTATACATATTACTTGCAATAATTACTATGGGTTCGCAAAGAGTCAATAATACCAATATAATTTATTAATAAAAAGGAGCTTAATTATTAAGCTCCTTATATATTTCATCAGTATCCTTTATGTTTTCTTTTATATATTCAGATTTAAATCCATCATCTTTGTATCTTGGTATTAAATGTATATGAAGATGTTTTACTTCTTGACCATAACCATTATTTTGAATAATTGTTAATCCATCTATTTTTAACTTTTCTTTTAAAATTGGTGTTATTTTGTTTCTTATTATATCCATCATATAAATAAGTGTTTCATTATCAACTGAATAAATATCTTTAGTATGTTTTTTGGGAACTACTAATATGTGTCCATTTGCAACTGGATTAATATCCATATTGCATTTTACTTTATCATCTTCATATATTGTTTTTGAAGGAATATCTCCTTTAATTATTTTACAAAATATACAATCTTCCATTTTACTTCTCCTTTAATTTAAATATTTTACTTTTACATTTAGTTTATTTAAAGTTAATTTATCATTATTATTAATTGATAGTACAACCTTATCTAAACTACTATTCATTATATCACTACTTATTTTTATATTTATACTTTCTTTTATGTTTTCTTTATTTTCAAGTGTGATGTTATAGTCTTTTGGTGCTAATTTTATGGTGTTTATATATGTATTAATTTCATTTAATTTTGTACATAAATCTGTATATGTTTCTTCTACATATATCGTATATACTGGGACATCATAATTACCATTAATTATTTTTTCTTTTACACTTTTTGTATAATTATTTAGTTTTGTTTCATATTTTATTTTATAGTTTTTATTTCTTAATTTTTTACTTTGATATTTTGACATATAATTATTTAATGTTTTACCTTCTTTATAATCATTATCATATGTTGATATGATTTTTTTATCTTTATAATATACATAAAAATATAAGTGCTTATTTTTTTTATTAGAAAGTTTTATGTAATAAGATTTATCTTTTTTCTTTATCTTTGATGTATTAAATTCTTCTTTATAATTTTCTTTTACATAACTATTTAATCTTTTTTCTATTTGCAATGGTTTCTTTTCATTTATTATTATAAGTCCAAATGATAATATAACAAATAAATAGAGCATACCCATATAAAGTGTCAATCTATTTTTCATCTAATCACCAAGTTAATTTTATCATATTTATAGGAAAAGTTTATATTTTTTTATTAAATATTATTTACTTGCTTTTAAAAATATGTTAATATCTATTATAGAATAAAAGAATAAAGAGGTGGCTATCTATGAATTATGCTTTAAATATTATTAAAGCTAGAGTTGAGCAGGATAAGTATGCTGCAGTTGAATTAAAGATTATTAAGGCTGATAATAATAAGATTACTAAGGACTTATATGTTGAAAAGGAAATAAAGGATGGAGAGTTTTATGTTGTTAGTGACAATGTTTTAGTAGCTCTTCATAGAACTTTAAGAAGTGGAGATACTCCAAATTTAGAGGTTATATCTAAGAATGGTGATGTCGTAATAGGTCCAAAGTATTCTAAAATAGATTATTTTGATGATGGACTTTTCTTATGTACTAAGAGTGTTAGTACAATGATTAGTGTTGAAAATAATCAAAAGGATAGAAAGGATTCTTTAAAGGTACAAGAGATTGCTAATACTTCTAAATCTATTAAGGAACAGATGAATGAAGTTATGACAAAGAACAATCCTAATTCTGATAATCTTAAGTTTATCTTTGATGATGCTTATAATGAAGCTATTGCATATCATGTCGTAAAAGATGGAGATAAGTATAAGAGTGTTGTAGTTGCTGATAATGCTTCATTTATTGCATATGATGGTATTAATCTATATAGTCACAGCAATATAGTTGTTGATAATACTAGAGTTGAGACAATTGGTACTCCAACAATTACTGAGGGTTTATCACCTATTATAAGCGAGGTTAGTATTAAACCAGAAGAGATTAAGGTTGATGAGAACTTATATGAAAAGTTTGCACCTAAGAAGATAGAAGAAGATAAAAAAGAAAATGAAAATCTTTATAAGAAATTTGCTCCTAAGAAGAAAGATGATGAAGAAGGTCAAGGAGAAGGAGAGACTGAAGAAAAAAATTTATTCAAGAAGTTTGCTCCTAAAAAGATTTCTAATAAAGAAGAAAAAGATTTATACGATAAATATGCTCCTAAGAAAATAGAAAAGAAGTATAAAGATAAGGAATTATTTGAAAAATATGCACCTAAGAAGAATGAAAAAAAAGTAAAAGTTCCTGAAATGAAGGATGAGAGTTTAGAGCTTGCTTCTGCAACATTTGATAATTTCTTCGATATTGCTAATAGTGATGCAGTAAAAAGTGAAAAGAAGGAAGAAAAGAAAGAGATTAAGGAAGAAGCAAAGAAGGAAAAAATTGATACATCTGATGATTCTGTTGCTCCTCTTGATAGACTTTCTGTTATGATTAATAGACTTATTGAGAAAGATAAGAATTCAACTGATATGATTAATGTTTTAAATGATCAGATTGATAGATTAAATGATAAACTTGATGAGAAAGAAAGAGAAATTGATTCTAAAGATAAGAAGATTAATGATTTAATAAATGATAATCGTAGATATATTGATGAAAATAGATCATTAAAGGATACTATTAGTTCTCTAGAAGAAGAAAATAGCAGATACATGGATGAAAATAAGAAACTTAAGAAAGAAGCTAGAGATGGTAGAAATAAAATTAATGCTGTTATATCATCAATTGGAGAAGTTTTAGATTCATATGATGAGAAAACTTTAGTTAAAAAGGCTGCATAAGTCTTTTTTTATTATGTAATTAGTGTTAAAATAAAGGTACTTTTTAGGAGGCGATTATATGCTTGAGATTAGGAATTTATATGTTAAGTCTAAAGATGGAGAGAAGATGATCTTAAACGGACTTAATTTAACTATAAAGGATGGAGAGGTTCATGCTATTATGGGACCTAATGGTGCTGGTAAAAGTACTTTAAGCAAAGCTATTATGGGACATTATAATTATGTTGTTACTAAAGGAGATATTGTTTTTAATAATACATGTTTAAATGATTTAAAAACTTATGAAAGAGCTAGACTTGGTATTTTCCTTTCTATGCAAGATCCAACTGTTATTAAGGGTGTTACTAATAGTGAATTTTTAAAGGAAGCATCTAATGAGACTACTGGAGAAAAGGTTAGCTTATATAATTTTGTTAAAGATATTGAAAAGAATACAAAAGATCTTGATTTAAAAGAAGATATGATACATAGATCAATTAATGAAGAATTTTCTGGAGGAGAAAAGAAGAAGAATGAAGTTTTACAGTTAAAAATGTTAAAGCCTAAATTTATAATTCTTGATGAACTTGATAGTGGACTTGATATTGATAGTTTAAGAGTATGTGCTACTAATATTAATTCTTATTTAAAAGATAATCCTAAAACATCTATTTTAATTATTACTCATTATCCTAGAATACTTTCTTATATAAAACCAGATTATGTTCATATTATAAAAGATGGTAAGATTGTTAAAACTGGAGATGCTTCTTTATCATCTTATATTGAAAAAAATGGTTATAAGGAATGGACTGATAAGTAATTTATGAATAATATAAGTAAGTATAAGGAAATTATTGTAGATTGTGATAGTAATTTATATATAGATGGTAGTAGGAATATTCATATAACTAGTCCTTGTTTATGTAACATTTATTTTTTAACTATTAATAAGAGTACTAATATAAATATTTATTTAGATTGTAAATCGTCTTCAGTTAATTTTTATTTTAGCAGTATAAATATTGATGATAATAAATTAGAGGTTAATGTATATCATAATGCAGAAGATACTATAAGTCATGTATATAATCATGGTGTTAATCTTGATAACAATAAATTAGATTTTAGTATTAATGGTTATATTCCTAAAAAAAGTGTTAATGCAAATTGTAATCAAGATAATGAAATTATAAATATTAGAGATGGTAAAAGTACTATATGTCCTAGACTTTATATAGATTGTTATGATTCTAATTCTAGTCATTCTGCATATATCGGAAGGTTTAGAAATGATGATTTATTTTATTTAGAGTCTAGGGGATTAGATGAAAAAGAAGCATATAAGCTTTTAATAAAGAGTTTTCTTATACCTAGTTCTTTTGAAAATAAGGATGAGTATGTTAAAAAGATTAATGAAGTAGAAGGTGATTTATTTGAATAGAGATGATTTTCCTGCACTTAAGGATGTTGTTTATTTTGATAATGCTGCAACTTCTTTGAAACCTGAATGTGTTATTGATAAAATGAATGAGTATTATAGCAAGTATTCTTCTAATATACATAGAGGTGATTATTCTTTTGCTAATAGAACAAATAAAGAATATGATGGTGCTAGAGTAATTGTTAAGGATTTTTTAAATGCTAAATCAGAAAAGGAGATAGTATTTACTAGTGGAAGTACTATGGCTCTTAATATGATAGCTTTTGGTTTTGTTAAAAATAAATTAAAGGAAGGGGATGAGGTACTTCTTAATAAGGGTGAGCATGCATCACTTGTTCTTCCATATTTGGTACTTCAAAAAGAAATTGGAATAAAGGTTAAGTTTGCTTCACTTGATAAGAATTACGAACTTTCTTGTGACAGTATTGTTAATAACATAACTCCAAAAACTAAAGTAGTTGCTCTTTCTTATATTACTAATGTAATTGGTGATGTACGTGATGTTAAGAAGATATGCGAAATATGTCATTCTAAAGGTATTTATGTTATTGTTGATGCAAGTCAAGCTGTTTCACATATTCCTGTTGATGTACAAGATTTAGATGCTGATTTTCTAGCATTTTCTGGTCATAAGATGCTTGGACCTACTGGTATTGGTGTTTTATATGGTAAGTATGATCTTTTAAACGATTTAAAACCTATCATGTATGGTGGTGGTATGAATCAGTTCTTTGAAGAGGATGGTTCATATGATTTAAAGAGTATTCCAACTAGATTAGAGGCTGGAACTCCTCCAATTGCGGAAGCTATCGGGTTGGGAGAAGCTTGCAAATATTTAATGAGGATTGGTGTTAATAATATACATAAACATGAAATGGAGTTAAAGAAGTATTTAGTTGATAATATTAAAGGTTTAGATAATATTATTTTGTATAATGAAGATTTAAATAGTGGTACACTTGTTTTTAATGTATCAGGTGTATTCAGTCAAGATGCTGCAATTTATTTAAGTCATTTTAATATTTGTGTTAGAGCTGGTAATCATTGTACTAAAATGCTTAAGGATGAAATAAAAATAAAGAATACTGTTAGAGTAAGTATGCATATGTATAATAATAAGGAAGATTGTGATAAGCTTATTGAAGCTTTAAAAAATAGTAAGGATATATTTAAAGTTATTTTGTAGGAGGATAAAATGGACGTATTAGATGATAAAGAAATGCAAAGAGAAATTATACTAGATAATTATCAAAATCCTATGCATAGAGGATTAAAAGATGATGCATCTTATATAAAGGAAAATACTAATAATGAATCTTGTATAGATAATATTGATATACAATTGAAGGTTGAAAACGACAAGATTGTTGATATTAGATTTGATGGAGAAGCATGTGCAATATCTACATCTGCAACTTCTATTATTATAAGATCTCTTATTGGTAAGAGTGTAAATGATGCTAGGAAGATTCTTCAAAATTATAAGAATATGATTGATGAAAAAGAATATGATAAAGATCTTCTTGGAGAACTTTATGTTTATAAAGATATAAGTAAACAACCTAATAGAATAACTTGTGCTCTTCTTCCTTATAATGCAATATGTAAAATGTTAAATAGATTGGATGAAGCATAATGGAAGTTGTTGGGTTAAGCAAAGAAAATATTTTAAAGATTTCTAAAGTAAAAAAAGAAGATGATTTTTTCAAAAATTATAGACTTGATAGTTTCAAGAATTTTGAAAATCTTCCTATGCCTTCATTTGGACCTAAAATTGATTTAGATTTTTCTAAAATAATATATTATAAGAATGATAATATCGATAAGAAGATAGAAAGTGATTGGAATAATGTTTTAAAACCAATTGTAAATGAACTTGATTCTGTTGGTGTCCTTGAAAGCGAAAAGCATATGGGTGGTATGGGTGTTCAATATGAAAGTGAAGTAATATATCACAATATGCTTAAGGAAATAGAAGATAAGCATGTTATTTTTACATCTATTGAAAATGCTATGAGAGATTATCCGGATCTTGTTAAGAAATATTTTGGTAAGATTGTTTCTAATAATGAAAATAAGTTTGCTGCACTTAATGGAGCGGTATTTTCTGGAGGAAGTTTTATTTATGTTCCTCCTCATACTAAACTTGAAAGACCACTTGAAAGCTATTTTAGAATAAATAGTCGTAATATGGGACAGTTTGAAAGAACTTTAATTATCGTTGATGATTATTCTGATCTTCATTATATAGAGGGATGTACTGCACCTACTTATAGTGATTCATCGCTTCATGCTGCTGTTGTTGAGATCTATGTTGGAAAACATGCAAAATGCAGATACTCAACTATACAGAACTGGGCAACTAATGTTTATAATTTAGTTACTAAAAGAGCGTATGTTTCTTCATATGGCACTATGGAGTGGATTGATGGAAATATTGGCTCTAAAGTTACTATGAAGTATCCTTGCTGTATTTTAAAAGGTGATAATAGTAAAGGCACATGTATTACTATTTCTGTTGCATCTCATGATCAAGAGCAGGATAGTGGTGCAAGAATGTTCCATCTTGGAAAAAATACTTCTAGTAAGATAATTTCTAAGAGTATTTCAAGAGGTGGTGGAAATGCAAGTTATAGAGGTAAAGTATTTATAGATAAGGATGCAGAAAACTCTGATGCTATGGTTAAATGTGATACTTTAATTCTTGATAATATTTCCAAAAGCGATACTATACCTGTTAATATTTCAAATAACACTTCTAGTAATCTTGAGCATGAAGCTACTGTATCAAAAATTAGTGATGAAGCACTTTTCTATATGGAATCACGTGGAATAACTGAAGAAAAAGCAACAGAGCTTATTGTTTTAGGCTTTCTAGATGAATTTAGAAAGGAACTTCCTATGGAATATGCAGTTGAATTAAATCAATTAATTAAAAGAAATTTATAAAACTATTAAAATTGCAAAAAGTACTGTGAAAAGTGCTTTTTTTTGTGTGAAAATTGCAAAACTGCTAGAGAAAATTGCATTTCTGCACGGGAAAATTGCATTTTGCCTTTTTGACTGCAATTATCTTTTATAGTAAAGTACATCCCCGAAAGGAGGGATACTATGCTAAATCAAGTTATTCTTGTTGGTAGACTTGTAAGAGATATCGAAGTTAATAAGAGTGAATCTGGTAAAGATATTGCAACTTGTACTCTTGCTATTCCAAGACCTTTTAAGAATAAAGATGGTGTTATAGAAACTGATTTTATAGATTGTACATTATGGAATTTGGTTGCAATTAATACATCTAATTATTGCAAAAAAGGCGATATCGTTGGAATTAAGGGAAGACTTCAAACAAAAGATGTTAATTTACAAGATGATAAGAAACGTAAAGTTCTTCAAGTAATTGCAGAAAAAGTTACTTTCTTATCTGGCCATGAGAAAGAGGCTAATTAAATATCTAAATTTTTAAAGGAGGTGGTTAAAATGTTTCATAATTTAGATAATGAAGATGTATTAAATGAAATTTTACTTGATGATACTAATAGTGATATTTTATCAGCAATTCTTTCTGAAATAATGGGTAATGATATTGTTGTTAATGATGTTAAAGAAAATGATTTTTTATTTAAATCTGATGGTATTAGAAAGAAACTTGTATATGCTAGAGATAATACAAATAAGAAGAATCTTATAATTGATTTTAATATAGATGATTCATCTGATGTTTCTTATTTAAAGAAAAATTTCTTTTGTCTTTCTAAAACTTATATTGGATATAATAAGTTAAATACTATTAATAATTCAAATATTATTCAAATTAATTTTGACTTAAATAATGATCTAGAAGATAATAGTATTATAGGTGAATCTACATTTAAAATTAATAATAGTATTAGTCCTTGTTTTTCTCCAACTATTTATTCTGTTTATATGAATAATCTTTCAAAGCTTTATGAAGAAACTAGTATACTTTTTAAGTATAGACATCTTGCAATGCTTGGTGCTGATGAAGAAAGGCTTAATTATCTTTTAGAATATGATGACTATCTTATTTTTAAGTATAAAAATTTACTTATGCTTATGAATCATGATTCTAGGTTTCAGTATAGAATGACTAATTATAAGTTTTTAGATATGATATATAATGATAGAATTTATAATGAAGTTTACATAATTGCTGAAAAGATGCTAAAAAGAGGGATTGCATCTAAAATTATTGAAGATATAACTGGACTTTCACAAAATGTTATTAGTAATCTAAAGGAAGAGTTTTAAATAAAAAGGTAGAAATATCTTTTTATTTTTGATATAATTTTCCTAGAATAAAGGGATGGTAATATGGTTAATAGAGTTGTTTTAAATGGTACTGTGTATTTTGGTAGAGAATCTAGAGGCAATTTAATTACTGAACTTAAAGATAGGCAGTTTAGCAAAGTTTTTATTGTTACAGATGATGGTGTTTCTAAAAGTGGAATTCTTACGTCTATTACTAAAATTTTAAATCATTATAATTTTCCTTATGAGATTTATGATGATGTTAGGCCAAATCCTACTGTACAAAATGTAAAAGATGGTGTTGTTGCTTTTGATTCTTCTATGTCTGATGTTATTGTTGCGGTTGGAGGTGGATCTGTTATCGATACTTCTAAAGCAATTAGTATTATTAGTGCTAATCCTGAGCATATCGATGTTGTATCACTTGATGGACTTGTTAAAACAAAAAATATGGGTGTTCCTATCATTGCTATACCAACTACTTCTGGTACTGCTGCTGAAGTTACAATGAATTATGTAATTACTGATCCTAATAGGGTTAAGAAGATGGTATGTATTGATACTCATTCAGTTCCAATTGTTTCTATAATTGATGGTGATATTATGGAATGCATGCCTAAGAGTTTTGCAGCATCAACTGGAATGGATGCTCTTACTCATGCAATGGAAGGATATTTAAACAAAAATTCATTCTTAGTTACTGATATGTATCATTTAAATGCAATGGCTCTTATTTATAAAAATTTAAATAAAGCGGTTAATTATAAAGATAAAGACGCAATAGATAATGTTGCTCTTGGTCAGTATATTGCAGGATGTGGTTTTTCAAATTCTGGTCTTGGAATAGTCCATTCTATGGCACATGCACTTGGTGCAGTATATGATGTTCCACATGGTCTTGCTAATGCAATTATTTTACCTTATGTTATGAGGTATAATGGGAAGGTTTGTCCAAATCTTTTTAGAAATATGGGAAGAGCAATGGGACTTGATATGAAAGATATTACTGATAGTGAAGCAGTTGATGCTGTATGCAATGCTATTTTTAAACTTGATTCAGAACTTTCTATTCCAAAGAATTTAAAAGAAGTTGGTGTAAAGGAAGAAGATATTCAAATGCTTGCTAATAAAGCATATAATGATATTTGTACACCTGGAAATGTTAGAAAAGCATCAGTTAACGATATTATAAATTTATATAGAGAAATGTATTAGAAATATGTTTCTTTTTTTTCTTTTATTTTGTATAATAAAACGGTGAGGTAGTTAAGATGTTAGATGAATTAAATGATAAACAAAAAGAAGCGGTTTTATATAATAATGGACCTGAACTTGTTTTAGCAGGAGCTGGTTCTGGTAAAACCAAAGTTCTTACAACAAAGATTGCATATCTTATTAATAATTTAGATGTTAGTCCTTACAATATTCTTGCAATTACATTTACTAATAAGGCTGCTAAAGAGATGGAAACAAGAGTTTATGATATGGTTGGTGTTACTGCAAAAAATATACAGATATCTACTTTTCATAGTTTTGGTCTAAAAATTATTAGAGAAAATTCTGCAGCTTTAGGATATAAGTCAAATTTTGATATTATGGATTCAGATGATTCTTTAACTGTTGTTAAAAAGATTCTTAAGGATAAAGGATATGATCCTAAAAAGTTTAATCCTAGAGCGATTAGAAATAAAATATCAAGTGCTAAAAATGCTCTTGTTACTCCACAGGAATTTGAAAGATATGTTGCTGGTGATTTTGAAAAGGTTACATTAGAGGTTTATACAGAATACCAAAATAAACTTTTTAAGAATAATAGTGTTGATTTTGACGATCTTTTAATTCTTCCTATAAAACTTTTTAGGGAACATAAAGATATTCTTGAGAACTATCAAGAACGTTATAAATATATTTTAATAGATGAGTATCAGGATACAAATGATGCACAGTATAAGCTTACTCATCTTTTAGCAGATAAATATAAAAATATTATGGTTGTCGGTGATGATTTTCAGTCTATTTATTCTTTTAGAGGTGCTAATTATAAAAATATTTTAAATTTTGAAAAGGATTATCCAAATGCTAAAGTTGTTTTATTGGAACAAAATTATCGTTCTACTTCAACTATACTTGATGCTGCAAATGACGTTATTAAGAATAATAAAGAAAAGAAAGATAAGAAGCTTTGGACTAATAATGGTAAGGGAGAAAAGATAAAATATTATAGAGCTTTTAATGAGAAGGATGAAGCTAATTACGTTTCTCGTAAGATAAAAGAATTTGCAGCGCATGGAGCTTCTTATAAAGATATTGCTATTCTTTACAGAACTAATGCTCAATCAAGAGTACTAGAAGAGGAGATGCTTAGAGAAAATATTCCTTATAGAGTAGTTGGTAGTTTTTATTTCTATAATAGAAAGGAAATCAAAGATTTAATTGCATATTTACGTCTTATTCATAATACAGATGATGACGTTAGTCTTTTAAGAGTTATTAATACTCCTAAAAGAGGTATTGGATTAAAGACTATTGAAAATCTAGAGGAGAAGGCAGAAAGAAATAATATCTCTTTATATGATGCTATTGATAGTGGCAAAGAACTTTTATTTAAACAGACTATTGAAGATTTAAGAAAGGTATCTGAAAATGTTACTTTAACAGAACTTATCGATAAGATTTTAGAAAGTACTGGAATAAAGGCAGAACTTGAAAGTGAAAAGTCACTTGATTCTGAAATAAGACTTGAGAACCTAGAAGAATTTAAATCTATTACTAAAAGTTTTGAGGATAGAGAAGGTCTTATTTCACTTGATGATTTCTTATTTGAAATTAGTCTTGTAAGTGATAAAGAAGAATATAGTGATGATGATAACAGAGTTAGTTTAATGACTGTTCATTCTGTCAAAGGACTTGAATTTTCTTATGTATTTATCGTTGGACTTGAAGAAGGAATATTCCCTCATATGAATAGTTTGATGTCTTCTTCTGAACTTGAAGAGGAAAGAAGATTATGTTATGTTGCAATAACTAGAGCGAAAAAGGATCTTTATCTAGTTAATGCAAGACAGAGAATGCTTTTTGGAAATGAAAGTTCTAATCCTCCTAGTAGATTTATAAATGAAATTAATAGCGATTTAATTGAAACTAATGTTAAAGATATGAAGATTCCTGAAAAGAAGATTTCTGCAAGTGATGTTTATAGAACAGAAGACGTTGATTACAAAGTTGGAGATTTAGTTTATCATGAGACTTTTGGTGCTGGAAGAGTGGTTGAAGTTTCAAATACTCTTGTTACAGTTGCTTTTAAACATCCTTATGGTATTAAGAAACTTATGAAGAACCACAAAAAGTTATCTAAAGTTGAAAATTAGTAGAAATTTTATTTTAATTATTATATAATACTGTGTATAAAAAGGAGGAATAATATGGATAAGTATGAGCTTTATTCAAAGACATTTATGTATTTAGCAATTGGACTTTTAATTACATTTATTACTGGGTTTGGGGTTAGTTTAAATAGTACAATGCTTTATAATGTTGTAGTTGGTAAGAGTTATATATTAATTTGGATTTTACAATTTGTTTTAGCACTTTTCTTTTCATTTAGACTTGCTAAGATGAGCAAGATGGAAGCGGTTATCTGTTACACACTATATGCTTTTTTAACTGGTCTTACTTTTGCTTCTTTATTTGCTTTATTTAGTATTTCTAGTATTATTATTGTCTTCTTACTTGCTGCTTGTATATTTGGTATTTTAGCATTTATTGGTATTACAACAAAAAAAGATGTAACGAGTATTGGAACTATATTATTTGTAGGTTTAATTGCAATTATAATTGTATCTTTAATAAATATATTTTTAGGATCAGGCTTGCTTGCTATCTTTATTTCAATAGTTAGTATTATGATATTTTTAGGTTATACTGTTTATGATGTCAAAAGACTTAGTATATTATCTATGGTAAATGAAGAGGCTGCACCTATTTATGGAGCATTTGAACTTTATCTTGATTTTATTAATTTATTTATTAATTTATTAGAATTATTTGCAAGAAATAATAATAATTAAAAGATTACATAGAAATATGTAATTTTTTATATAATAGGAAATTCATACTTTGTAAAAAAATAAATTAAACAAAATGTTAAAAAAGCCTTTTGCTTATGAACCTTTTTTAGTATAATAATTAATACATAATTTAGAGGGTGGTGGTTGATATGAAAATTTATAAAGCATATAGATTTAGAATGTATCCTGATAAGGATACAT
>ONSL01000053.1:2042-8840 GCA_900320505.1 uncultured Eubacteriales bacterium | reverse complement strand
CAAAAGTCATTTCCTCTAGCTCCTACAAAGAAGTCATTTGGTTCAATTCCAACTGTTGCATATACTTTTAATGTTCCAAGTGTACCTGCTAAATATGATCCACCATTTTGTGGAACTTCATTTGCTACAAATGATTTTGATTTTTGTAGATATGCAACTACATTAGATCCAGCTACTACAAATCCTGCTGCTAAGTTACCAGCTGTTCTTTGATAAATCTTAGCTGCTGCTAGGTTGATTGCAATTGGTAATTCCTCAATATGATCAACTTCTGCAACACCTGGTCTTGCTGTTGCTGACCATACTATATCATTTCCACCTGCTGCGTTTCCAAAGATATCTCTCATAACAAGTCTTTCTTGCTCTTTGTTGATTTCATTAGCTGCTTGTTGTTCAAATACCATTGGAGCACTAATACCATATTCCTTATTTAAGGCGTAGGCTGCTGTCGTTTATATTACATATAAGTCGATTCCACTTATATTCTTATACTTTCATATAAGACTAGACTATATCATTATCTTATTATTTCAAATAAGATATCTATCACTTCGATTTAAGGGATTTATGTTTACTATGGATTTTTTAAAACCACCCACCTCTTGGCTCTACTCTACTTTCTTATTCCTCATATCTATTAGCATGATTCTGATTTCGATAGTCGTTGAACTTATAATACTGATTTTAAATATGAAATTATTTCATCTAATGAGTTTGTATATAATATATTATCTTCTACTTTAAAATTATAATTACCAAAATATATAACTAATAATTTTATATTATTTTCCTTACAATAATTTAATTTTTGAACATCTTTGTATCTCCAAGTATTAGCTATTGTTTTATATAATCCACCTTTATCAATTAATGTATTATATTCTTTAATATTTTCCTCAGTATTTTTAAATGGTCTATAATTATGCCAGAATGAACCATTTAACTCAATTAGTAAATTATCTATCCTAAAATCAAACCAAGATCTTATACAAGGTATATTATATTGATGAACTACATCTGTAAAATTATTTTTTAATTCCTTATATAGTTTTAATTCTGTTTTTGATTCCATTCTTCCTGTTTTTCTATGCCAACTTGTTTTTAGAGCTTTTTCAAAATTATTATATCCTATATCATTATATCTTTCCATTTTTGTTTTAAAACCTTTTTCTACAACCCTTCTATCCAAAAATGGACTTCTATAAGTTCCATCATGTACACGCTTGGTTGTATAATTGGTAAATCCATATTTCTCTAAACAGGTTTGTTTATGTTTTTCTATATTATTGTAATTTTCATCTCCATAATTTTTTAATTTTGTTTCTTTATTCTTTTGCATATTATTATAAAATGGATTATTATACCTTTTTATATTTGTTTGTTGTCTTTTTAAATTTATTTGTTTTACTTTTTCTGGTGTTCATGTTTTCTTCTTTGTTATTTGGCTATTTTTACCTGTTATTTGATTAACATATTCTTTACTTCTAGGTTTTATATTATGCTCTTTCATATATTTATTTATAAAGTATCTTGTAGTATTATATAATTTACCTATATCATCTAAAGATAAATAAGTTTTATAAAGATAATATTTTAATTCTTCTTCATTTATTTCTTTCATATTTTATTAAAATTCCTTCTCACTATTATAAGCTGCTGATTGTCCATTTATAATATTATTTTTATTAATATTAACATCTTTAAGATTTTTACTATCTAATAGTACTTAAAGCTTTAGGAGTTTCCAGCAATTCGATAGATTTTCTAATATTATTACTAATATTAGCCTCTTGTATATTAAAGGCCATAGAATGCACTTAATTTATGCTCTTGTGCTAGTAATGGTACTGGGTTGATGCTTAAATTAATATTTTGTGTTGTTGTTGGTACGATTTCATTTGAATATTCATATGAAATTGTTCCATCTTCTGTTGTTGCTGCATTTAATTCAATTGTTCCATTAGTATAATCTACTTTACCACCATCTGTTAATACACCTTTACCATCATCTGTAATTACTGTTGTTCCAGCAACTACTTTTACTGATCCTGGTACGATTGGTGTAAATGGAGCTACGATTGATTTAGCACCTTTTTCTAATGCTTGATCCTTTACAAATCTTCCATCTTGGTATGCATCTGTTGATCCAACACCTGTGTTGTCAATGATTACATCTCCTTCTTTAACTGCACCTTTTGTTTTTCCAGCTGTAATTTGCATTACTGGTACCATAGCTGCCATTGACTCCATTGGAGCTACTTCAACTATATCTGGTAATACTGTGTTTTGTACTGCTAGACTAACAATATTTAATGCAGTTCTTTTGAAACCATTACCTGCAATACCTGTAATTTGGCTATATCCTTCTTTTAGAGCTGTTCCTTTGTTAATATTCTCAAATAATTGAGCTGTATAATATTTGTCATAAGCTGACATAGGTTTTACACCTGATACTTTTCTAGCTTCTTCTAGTAATCCAATTCTTTTTGAATATTTATTTACTACGCTAGAACTTTCAATTTGTCTATTTAAAGACTCTCTTGTAATTGTTCCCATTTTTAAAATCCTCTTTCTTTTAAATATTATTTTTTAGCTACAATTATAAGTCTTTTATTAACAAATTCACTTTTAATAAAATATTTTTACATATTCAATTTTCAATGTTCTTATAATATATTTTTATTATATATTATTCAAAATATTTTAATTTCGGAATTTGTTAATGTTATAATCGTAACTGTTTTTTACATCGAAATTTAGTATTTCTAGATTTTTTATTGTCTTACCAACGATATATCATATTTTGTTATATTCTTTTATATAAAAAATTATATCTTATCATACTACCTATATTTTAAATAGTAATTAAAATATAATTGTATATAACTAAATCTTTATAATATTATTTTACTATAATATTTTTAATTTTTTTATCTTTTTATTAAAGCATTAAATAATTCTTTATCTTCTTCTGTATAATCTGATTCTACATTATCTAATTTTCCATTTACATTACCTATTCCCATAAATGGTAATTTATTCATTCGTTCTATTGATTCCTGTTTTTTGGCTAATTCTGATTTTAAATTATTATTTTCTTCTGTTAATGTTTTTATTTTATTTGATTCCTGTAATTTACTTTCTTCTATTTTCTTTTTATTTGATTCTATTGATTCTTTTAATGCTTTATTTTCTTTTAATATTTTTTCTTGTAGTAATAGATTATTTGCTAATCTTTTATTTTCAGCTAATAAATTATTAAACTTTGTATTTAGTATATTATTTTCTTTATTTATATTTTCTAATTTTTTTGATTCTTCTTTTAATTGTTTATTTGATTCATATAATGTTTTATAATTATCTTGTGCTACTTTATTTTCTTCTTTTAATTGTTTATTTTCTTTTAATAATTTATTATATTTTTGTATTGATATATTTTTTGATTCTTGTATTTTTTCTAATTTTTCATCATAATCTGCTTTTAGATTTTCTGCTTTCTTTCTATTTATTGCATTTATTTTTAATAGGCTTTCTTCGTAATTTGTTTTATTTGATTGTTCTTCTTTTATTGATTTACTTAATCTATCCTTTGCTTTCTTAAAATATTTTGCTTTTCCTTCTAATGCTTTCTTTTCTCTTTCTAGTTTTTCTATATGTTCTTTATATAATTTTTTTAATATTTCCTTATTTGTTTCTTCTAATGTTGTTTTATTTGTTTCTTTTGATGTATTCATTTCTTTTAGTTTATTTTCAACTATTTTTTCTACATCACCTAATTTCATTGATTTTGCTGTACTTTTTAACTGATCTAATTGATTTTCTGTCTCAGCTTCATTTATTTCTTTTTCAAAACTTTCTTTTAATAAATTTAATTCTTTTCCTTCTGTTAATGTTACTCTTGCCTTTTCATTAGCTGGTGTTACTACTACATCAAATGTGATAAAATCATATGTTTCTGGATCTATTATATTTTGTCCTTCTTCATATACTTCTTCACCTATTCCTCTTGAACTAATACCTAATGCTGCTCCACTATCTGCTAATGTTTTTAATATTCTTCCTGATGGTGTATCCAATATCTCTGCTTCTCCATATATTACTCCTTCATCAGGTTTCTTTTCTAGTTTTGTTATTGTAATAGCTGCATTTTTTGCCAATGTCTCACATCTATCACCTTCTGGATGATCTAGTTCTCCAAATAATGTTTTTGTTCTTAATGCTTCTTGTACATCTTCACTTCCAAATACTCTTTCATCTCATAATTTTTCTGTATATAATCTATCTCCATTTCTAGTTCCATGTTTATAATCAGCAAATACACCTGCTATCTTTCCTAATATTCCAGGTTGCTTACTTCCTTCATAATGAGTATTTGAACTTTGTGCTTCTATAATTGTTGATTTACTCATATTTTTTCTTCCTTTCTCAATTTATATTTTGCAAAATACAAACAAGAATTACTTGTTCTTAATATTATTTTACTATATATTTATTAAGAAAATAAAAAAGTATGCAAATCTTATCATTGCATACTTTTAATAATATATAATTTTATTATTTGATTTTTAAAATGGCTTAAAACTAGTTTTAACTAGTTATTTAGTGGATAAATTGTGTAAATATGTACTTAATTTTTTTGTAATGCTATCCACTGTCTGTTGACTTACACTATCACTTGCAAAAGTAGATATTGCAGTTGCACCTAAATAACTTGCTGATTCCTTTATATCAGAATATTTCTCACCATATTTTGTTAATAATTGATTCATTGCTGTATATAATCCTGATTTATCTACTTCTGTATATGGATTATTTTGACTATCTACACTTATTATACTTATTGTCCAGGTTACTTCTACTACTGTTGTTTCTGTTTTATGTATTGGATTAAATACTATTCTAAATAAACAATTATTTCCTGTTTCATTTGCAAATAATCCTGCTTCACCTATTCATTGATTATTATATCTATCATCCGGTAAATATGTATTTATTATTACCTGTATATAATCTTGATTACTTCTATTTATTAATTTATATTTTTCTGGTAATTTTAATCTTGGACTTATTTCATTTAATAATTGAGTATCCGTAATTTTTACTGAAGATGTTACTGCTGATGTTGAATCTTTTGCTACATTTGTTCCTACTGCTAAATATCTTGGTATTCAATCTTTTGTTAATAATTCAGGTTGTGATATATTGAATTCTCCATTTAATAGTTTTGCAAAACCCATTAATTGTGTTTTTAAACATCTATTATGTCCTATCCTTTTATCTAGTATTTCACCTGTATGTTTATCCCTTAATGTTAAATTAACGTTAACAGACATATTAAATCCAGCGTCTCTTATACTTAAGTTATTCATTTAATATTTCCTTTCATTTAATTATAATTGATTAAATGTAACTGCATCTACATTTAATGCTTGTTTTAATGCTGTTTGATTAGTGGTAATGAAATCATTTAAATCATTGTTTTCAATATTATAATATTTCATTACCTTATTCCTATCTAATACCATTGTTAATTTATGTGCTTCATCATAAAATGTATATAACATTATCTTATTTTTTAAATCTTTTTTATCCATAATTTTATATCTCCTTTATGATTTAATAACATCTTAACTTACTTATTTGGCAAATCTGAATATCCGGTATTATCAACTTTTTCTTTTGAATTTGTCTTTTGTCTACTTGTATTAACTTCTTCCTTATTTGTAACCTCAGAAAATCCAACTTTGGTCTCATTTGATACAGTGTATCTTGTTAAATCATAAGCATATCTTGTACCATATCCATAAGTATAAATTTGTATTTCATCTACACTACTTATTACTTGAGATGGTATTAATTCTAATCCGCATCCAGCTGGTCTTGCTACTTCAATTAAATCTCTTACTTTACTTAATTCTGCAGGAAAAAATATATAAACTTCTATCTTTGTATCATCTTTTTTATAATTTATTGAAAACATATTTAATGCTTCTACTATATCTTTTTCTGATAATGTGTTTAAACTTAATGCTGCTGCTAATGATATTCCTACTTCACTACCTCTATTTCTTATTAATGAAGGATAATTTTTTATTATTATTCTATTTGCATCATAGCTTTCTGTATAATCATATTTATATCCTACATAACTTGCAAGTAACGGAAGTAGGGAGTCAGGACATGAATCCATATCTATTAAATTCACATAGTAATCTATATTATTTTTTATACTATTTATTATTAAATCAAATAATTTACAAAATGCTTGAAAATCTCTTGATTTTCTTAATACTTCAGGTACATAATTTTTACTTTCTATTATTGATGTTAACACCTTTTATATCTCCTTATTTTGTTTTACATATGATTTATCTTTTTCTAAATTTAATAATGTTTGTATTCTTTCTTTATATTTTTCCAAATTCTTTTTTATTTCTTCTGTTGATTTTGTTGGTTTATTTTCATACTCTACACATATGAAACCTATTACTGTTTCTTCATCATTTCTTATTGCCATTGTATATTTACTTTTTATATTTCTATTTATTAAAAATTCATATGTACCAGCATCTTTTTCTTTTATATCTTCTGGATTTTTAATAAAACAATAACCTTTTTCATCTAATTCAGATACTACACAACTTAATACTGATCTAAATTGATCTTTAAATTCTGGCATTAATGGTTTACAACCTACTTTTACTTGTTCGTTTGTAACACTCATTTTTAAAAAACTCATTCTATTTAGATTTCTTGCACCATTATGATATTGTACTAAATTAACTCTACTTGCATCTA
>ONSL01000053.1:0-2024 GCA_900320505.1 uncultured Eubacteriales bacterium | reverse complement strand
AATAGTTTTTCATTCTGTTCTTGTAATTGATTTATTAAACCAGTATATTGTTGCTTTATTAATTCATCTTTTTTACTATCTTCTTCTTGTTTTAATTTTTGATTTTCTAATTCCTGTTTTTGTCTTTGTTCTTGATCTGTTTTATCCTTTTTTACTTGATATATTGCAAATCATATTACAAAAGCACCACATACTACTAATATTCCTAATTCACTTATTGCTTTTGCTAAAGCTGTAAACTCATCCATAATTATTTACTCATTTATCTCCTTATTTATTATTTTCTATTTCATTTAATCTTTCTTCTATGTTTTCTATTTATATTTATTAACTCCTATCATATTGATTTATCATTATATTATTATTTTACTTAGTGATAAAATAAAAGATGATATGAACTATCATATCATCTAAATTTTTATTTATTATAATTTTATATTATAATTTTATAAGCATTTGTTTGTGATATATTTGTTGTATCATCATAACTTACTGCTTTTTCTAACTCATTAAGTTGTGATATTAATGTAGTATCTGTAATTTCTTCTTCAATTGGTGTTGCTAATACATAATATAAAGTTATATTATTTGAAATTAAATAAGTTTTAAACTCGTCTGTTGTTGTTGCTATTGAATTTGGAATATTAAATGTTATATTTTTTCCGTTATTTATTGTAACACTTGACATAGTATCATTTACCCATTGTTGACTAGCATTTGTGTTATTACTAAATTTGTCGCAATATATTAAAGTATTTGAGTTTATATTATTATTTGCTGGCATCTTTATATCATTTTGAAAACTACTAGTAAATAAATTTGTGTAATTAGTTTTAGTGTTGCCAAAATGCCATTTTTCGTTACCATTTAAGGTATTCTTATTTATTGCTTTATGTTTGTACCATTTATTATCTTTTTTATAAATATAATCTTGATAATCACCTATTTTGCATAATTCTAGTGAACCTAAACTAATTGGAAAATCTTGTCTTCCAACATAAGGCTCATAATCTCCACCATTAATTGAAACCATTGGCTTAAATAATAAGTTATCACATTTTGTTCCACTTACTATATATATATAAATAGAGTTTGAGTTTTTACTATCTAATACATAAGTAAACTTTTGATTATAACCTATATTGTTTAACACATGTGAAGTATTATTATAATATTGATTAATATTAAGCATATATGTTGAAGTTGAACCTCCATTTGGACATCCACTTAATATATATGTTTTGCCATCTTCTAGCATAAAATTTTTAGATGTAATATATTGTGCATTAGCAGTAGCAGTTCCATTAACTAATACTGAACCATCACTATTTCTTGTAAAAGTTACACCATTAATTGTTGTAGAAGTATTATTATCTGGTGGCAATAAATTTTTTCCACTAACTATTATTTGGTTATTTCCAGTTACTACTTTTATATCTTGTGGATAGTCTGGATTTGGTGAAGCAGTGCCACCTACATAAGGCTCAAAATTCAAATCCAATTCATTTTTTGATATAACTTGCATATTTATTACTAAATTATCAAAAGTAGTGCCGACTGGAGAAAATAATGGTATATAACCAAGTGTTTTAGTTGCGTTTATTTTTACTATTCCTTTGTTTTCTTTTTGATTAAAAGTAACTGCGTTATCTCTTCCAAAATTTACACCAAAAGTAAAATTGTTACTTGAAAAACTTCCACTCACAATTTGGCAGACTAGATAATAAGTTCCAGTTTGTGGTAGTTGAATATTTTTATCTTGATTAACTATTGCAGAAGATTTTGTAGTACCATCAAATTTAATTTGATAGCCATTTTTTGTAACTGTACTTGTAATACCATCTGAAATAAATTTAAGTTCATTAATAAATTGCAATTGATTTTTTCCGCTATATTTTTGTTGACTTGTATTTCCTTTTAATGTAATATTATTAAATGGAGTATTGATTGTATTTTCTAATGTTATGCTTGTTCCTTCTCCTGTTACATATTTTCCTTTACCATTGATATAATCTTTTATTTTT
>ONSL01000030.1 GCA_900320505.1 uncultured Eubacteriales bacterium | reverse complement strand
TTATATGTTACGATTAATGTAACAAAAAAAGAAGTAGAAATCTTATCTACTTCAATCATGGTTAGATTTACCATTTACACAAAATTTTTTACACACTCTTAAATATTCTTTAAAAGGAATTACTCTATTTTCATATGTTTCCATTACTACTCCTTTTCGTATATCTTAACACCATCATAACTTTCAACTGCTTTTTCAATCCTATCAATATATTTTTCAATATAATTAGAAAGTTTAGTATCAACAATATCTTCTATTTTTTCATTTTCTTTTTCATTTTCATACTTTATTAAATTATTCAAAAGCTTCTTTATATCTTTATCATCATTTAGCTTTAGTCCTAAACTATTTTTTACTCTTTCATAACTAAAATAATCATCTTTTTTACATTCTTTTATTACACTATAAGGAATATCTCCAAGTATAGTAAAATTATTTTCACTATCAAAAGTAATTATAAAGTTATTCCATGCATGTATATCATATCTTTTGCCATCATGCATAATGCGTGCAACATTATTATATATGCCTAAATCCTTCATTACATTTTCAAATGCTATCTTATTCATCCTTAACCCTCCTAATATAATTATACACATCATTAGCTGTTTTATCAAAATTTTTGTAGTTAACATCAAACCATTTTATATTATCAAATTGATTATTAAAAAATGTATACTGTCTTTTAGCATAATGTCTTGAATTTTTCTTTATTTCATCTTTAACATATTCTAAAGATTTTCCATCAAAATAATCTTTAAATTCCTTATATCCAATTGCCGTATTTAAAACACGTGATGTTTTATAATCTTCTTTTAAACTGTTAATCTCATCTACTAATCCATTTTGAAACATAGAATCTACTCTTTTATCAATTATATTATATAAATTATTTCTTTCTGTTGTTAATCCTATTAAATCTATATCATATAAGCATTTATCTTTACCATTTGATTTAACATCATTATTTATTAATCTATTATAATATCTTTCTAGTCTTTGGCGATTATTCTTATCTATATTAATGTCTTTATCTATATTTTTAATCATTTCATATATTTCATCATTAGAATAATTATCCATATTAACATGCTTATCTTCTTTTGAAAACTTATAATCATAAAGAGCTGCTTTTATATAAAGGCCAGTACCACCAACAAGTATAACTCTTTTACCTTTTTTTAGTATTTCATCTATTTTTCTTCTTGCATTCTTCTGATAATCATATACAGAATAATAGCTTTCTGCATCAACTATGTCAAAAAGGTGATGTGTAACACCTTCCATTTCATCTTTTGTTACCTTTCCACTTCCAATATTTAATTTTTTATATACCTGAACACTATCTGCATTTATAACTTCAGCATTTATTTTTTTAGCAAGTTCAACAGACATTTTTGTTTTTCCAACTCCAGTTGGTCCTAGAATAACTATTATATTTTTCATTAGTCTAGCACCCTCTTAAACATCTTCTCAAGTTCATATTTTGTAAATGTTATTATAGTTGGTCTTCCGTGTGGACAGTTGAAAGGTTGATTACATTTTCTTAATTCATCAAGAACATATTCTGCTTCATTAAGCGTTATGTAATCATTAGCTTTAATACTCATTCTGCATGCTATAGTTGCACATGCATGATCTATAAATTTTTTCCCATCAAAGTCTTTTTCTGTTAACAATATATCAAATATTTTTGAAATATCTTCCTTTTCGTGTCCATCACGTACAAAAAGACTTGAATGCTCTCTAACAACTAAAGTATTGTCTCCAAACTCTTCTACTACAAATCCTAACTTTTCAAGTACATCAAGTTTACTTTTTAGTATTATAAAATCACTTTTTGGATATTCTAAACTAATTGGTACAAGAAGTGGAATAGATACTCCTTCATGATTTAAAAATTTCTTTAATGTCTTTTCATAGTTTACCCTTTCTGCTGCAGCATGTTGATCAATTAAATACATACCATCTTCATTTTCTGCAATTATATATGTTTTATAGACAATACCTCTTGGTATCATTTTCTTGATTTTATATGGGCTATCTGTATCATCCTCTACTAGTTTTAACTGAACAGGCTCTATTTCTTCTTTCTTTTCATAACTTTCATCAGTATCAGCAACTTCACTATTTAAATCTATTATATTTTCATCATTTGATTCTTCTTTTGTATCTTCTTTTTCTTTAGTTTCCTCTTCTTCTACGCTATAATTTCTAACATTAGCTTCTGGAATAAATACTATCTTCTTTAAATAGTCACTAAATGTTTCATATATTAAATCTTTCAATGTTTCCATTTTAGAAAATTTTATATCCATTTTAGTTGGATGCACATTGCAATCAACAAGTACAGGATCTGTTTCTATATTTAATACTACAATAGGATATTTTCCTGCATGAATATATGTGTGATAAGAATCAACAATTGTTCTAATTATTTCACTATTTTTAATTGCCCTTTTATTTACAAATACATTTATTGCACTGCGAGTTGCTCTATAGCATTCTGGATAAGATATGTATCCAGATATTTTATAATCTTCATTTTCTCCTTTAAATTCAATCATTTTGCTTGCAACATTTTTACCATATATTTCATATATAACTTTTAAAAGATTTCCTTTACCATCAGTATTTAGAAGAGTTTTATCATTATTTTTAAGAACGAATTTAACATCTGGATAAGAAAGTGCCATCTTATTTACATATTCAGTGATACTTGCAAGTTCTGTATATAAATTTTTAATGTATTTTAGTCTTACTGGAGTATTGTAAAATATGTCTCTTACTTCTATTGATGTACCTTTTACAAGATCTGACTTTTCTTGTTTTAAGTTCTTGCCACCTTCTAGTGTAACTACAGTTCCTTCTTTTCCATCACTTGTTTTAAGTCTTACTTTAGAAACACTTGCAATAGAAGGAAGTGCCTCACCTCTAAATCCCAAACTCTCTATATTAAATAGATCATTAATACTTTTACATTTACTGGTAGCATGACGAGAAAAAGCAAGAACAGCATCTTCCTTGCTCATTCCAACTCCATTATCTGTTACTTTAATTAATTTAAGTCCTGTGTCTACAAGTTCTATTTTTATATCATCTGCTCCTGCATCAAGAGAATTTTCAGTAAGCTCTTTTACCACATTCATAAGGCGTTCAATTACTTCGCCTGCTGCTATTTTATTAGCAAGATTTTCATCCATTACTTGTATTTTTGCCATGTTACCACTTCCATTTTAATTATAACGAAAAAAAGCTTAAAAGTTAAGCTCTTTTCTTTAGTTCACGATCTTTTGAAAGCATATTATCTGCATTTACTCTTTGTACTTCAGTAAGTGACGCAACTAAACATATTGTGAAACTTCCTCCATAACTTATAAATGGAAGTGGAACACCTGTCATTGGTATTAGTCCCATTATTCCCATAAGGTTTACCGATATATGAAGAAGAATATAGATAAAGACACCATAGCATATTGTTTTGCCTCTATTATTAACACTGTTCGCTCCTATTTTTAATACCCTATATAAAAGTATAAGATATAAAATAAGTACAAATAGTCCAAAAACTGCTCCAAGCTCTTCAACTAATATACAAAATATAAAATCTGTATATGGCTCTGGAAGATATAAATACTTTTGAGTACTATTTCCAAGACCTTTGCCCCATAATCCTCCATTATTCATTGCAATATAACCATTGCAGACTTGACTTCCATCTGTCAAAAGTCTATCACATGGCTTTTTAATATTTAATCTTTCAGCTTGGGTTTTTGTTAAAATTTTATCTGAATAATTAGTAAATAAGAAAAACACTCCGAGTACAGCACATAACATAAGTATTATAAATCTAAATTTAGTTATTTTTCTCATTGGTTGAGCGAAGAATATTACTGCAACAATTACTGTATAAATAATTGCTGTTCCAAGATCTGGTTGCAAAAGTATTAAAACTGCAATTATTATGCATGGAATAAGTGGCCATACAAGTGTTTTAAAATCATCTAAACCATCTTTATTTTTATCATAATAACTTGCAAGGAAAAATATAGTTATTACCTTTGCAAATTCGGATGGTTGAAGTGTAAACCTTCCAACTTCAAACCAGCTCATTGCATTATTTTTAGATTTTTCAATAACAAGTAAGGCTCCAAGTGCTGCAATACATGCAAACATTAGAACCGTTGAAATCCGGCCAACTGTCTTGCCACTAAAGTTTATCATAACAAGAAACAAAACAAGGCCCAGTCCAAGAAATATACTGTGTCTTATAAAATAATAATAAGGGCTGGTCTTATAACGCATATACGCTGTAACATTAGACGATGAAAAAACCATAACAAGTCCTATTATGAATAATATAAGAGATACTATAAGCAATATTTTATCTACTTTTTTTAGGTATTTCACTATACTTTCCTACTTTCTCTATCTAGTATATCATATTTTTAAGAACATATTTAATTTTTTTTCATATTCTATAGTAGATAAAGGAGGCAATAATATGTATTATTATGGAGGCGGAAGCTACTGTGGTAATAGTCCTTACTACTACCCAATGAACTATTATCCTTATAATAATAACAATAATAACACATCTACTTATGCCATAATACTTGTACTTTTTATATTACTTGTTATTGTTATTGGTGCAAGATATGCAAATTAAGAGCTTATGCTCTTTTTATTTTTAAATAATTGTGTTATAATATGTACAGTTTAGGGGTGATAGTATGCTTAAAACAAAAGATATATTAGACGAAAAAGATAAAAGACTTCATGAAAAAGCTAAAGAAGTTGTTTTCCCACTTACTGAAAAAGATAAAAAAGCAATTAACGATATGATTGAGTATTTAACTAATAGTCAGATTGATGAACTTGCTGAAAAATATGATTTAAGACCAGGTATGGGAATGGCTGCAGTTCAGCTAGGAATAATGAAAAGATACTATGTTGTTGTTCACGAATATGAACCACATAAGTTTCATACATATGTTCTTATAAATCCTGAAATTGTAAGTAATTCTTCTGAAAAAATTTATGTTGAAGAAGGAGAAGGATGTTTAAGTGTAAATAGAGAGGTCGATGGAATCGTACCAAGATATGCAAGAGTTACTATGCATGCATATGATATGGATGGTAAAGAATTTACTGTAAGAGGAAGAGAAGATTTAGCAGTTGTATTTCAACATGAATTAGATCATTTAAATGGTATCATGTTTACAGATCATATTGATCCAAAGCATCCATTTAAGGATAAAGACAAAATGAGACCTATATAGGTCTTTTATTTTTTATGCATTCATGTTATAGTATGCTTCAATTAGAGGGAATAATATGGATAAAATTAATGATTTAAATAAAAAAATAGAAAACGAATTAAAAACTAAAGAACCATATAAAATTCTTGAAGATCAAGAAATACAAAAAATGCTAAAAAATGTATTTAAAAATAGAGAAATTGTATTTTTAACTGAATTAAATACTTTCAAAACATCAGTTATAAATGTTATTAGAGCATATTTAGAAAAAAATAATATTGAATTTATAGATGATAGTAAAAATATCTATTTAACAGATCAGTTAACATCTTATTTCAATGAACTTAAAAAACTACCAATATATACAAGAGAAGAAGAAATTGATGCTTTCACTAGATATAATAATGAAAAAGATTCTAAAGAAAAGCAAAAGATAAAAGATGATATAACAATTCATAACCTCAGACTTGCAGCCTTTGCAGCACTTAATACTAGAATTGATGAAATAGAACTTGCAGATAAAATAGAAGAAGCAAATATCGCTTTATTAAAAGTTATAGATTTATATGATTTAAGTAAAGGATGTGCCTTCTCTACATATGCAGTATCATCCATTAAGTTTTTACTTAAAAGAGAATGTCAAAACAAAAGTAGTCATATAAATTTTCCAGCATATATAAATGAAAGACTTGAGCCAAGAATAAGAAAATTTGAAGAAAAATATCAAGAAAAATATGGTACTGGTATCATATATACAAACGAGGTAATTGATAAACTACATAAAGAAGTGAATGAAGATTTAGAAAAATCAAAATATAAGTATCCACCCATTAGCAAAGATATTATTATATCCTATATAAGTACCAAATCTATTACAAGTTTGGATACAAAACTAGATGATGAAGATACATTTGGAAGTACCGTTGGTGATTTAGTGAGTGATCCAAATGCAAATGTTGAGGACTCTGTAATTGATGATTCCCTTAAAAATGTATTAATAGAATTACTGGACACTAACCTCTCAGAAAGAGATGCAGATATATTTTATAGAAGATTTGGACTAAATGGATATGAGGCATCAACATATGAAGAAATTGGACAAATATATGGATTAACCAGAGTAAGAATATATGAAATTATTAATAAATGTCTTAATAAAATAAAGAAAAATAAAAAAATAATTGCAATATTAAAAGAAAGTAAATATTATTTAGATAATGATGAAGATGATAGCAAAAAAGTATTAGCAAAAAGCTAATACTTTTTTAAGTTTATTCCATACTTTTCCTTATACTTTGAAAGAAAATAATTGTAAAGCTCATCTGTTTTTTCCTTATCCATATCATCTTTATCTTCATATGGATATGGAATACCAAGTTTTATATATTTTTCTCTACCTAATCTATGAAATGGTAAGAAGTCTACTCTTTCTAAATTTTTTATATGTCCTAGGTATGGCACTAAACTATCCATATACTCTTTATTATCCATAATACCTGGTACAATTACTTGACGAATCCATATCCTTTTATTTAATTTGTTACAAGCATCAATAAAGTTTTCTACCTCATTTAATTCCCTTCCAGTAATATCTTTATATCCTCTTTTTGATGTATGTTTAACATCAAGTAAAACTATATCAATGTATTTTAATATCTCATCATAATTTCCAAGACCAACTCCTGCAGTATCAAGGCATGTATTTATGCCTTCTTTTTTTACCTTTTTACATACATCTATTATAAATTCAGGATGAAGAAGAGGTTCTCCTCCAGAAAATGTTACTCCTCCTATTCCATTATAATATGGCTTTGATCTTAATATTTTTCTTACTATTTCATCAGAATCATAATTATCTTCTTTTTTACTCCACATTTCTGGATTATGACAGTACTTGCATCTTAAAGTACATCCATTAAAGAAAACAACTGTTCTAATACCTGGTCCATCAACAAGTCCAAATGTTTCTATACTATCTATACTTGCTTTCATATTACATTTTCTCGTGGAATGTTCTCTTAATAACTTCCTCTTGTTGCTTTCTAGTAAGCTTATTAAACCTTACAGCATATCCTGATACTCTTATTGTTAGAAGTGGATACTTGTCTGGATTATTCATTGCATCAATTAATGTTTCTCTATCAAGTACATTAACATTTAAATGATGTCCTCCTTGCATGAAATATCCTGTTAAAAGACTAACTAGATTGTTAACTCTTTCTTCATCATTCATTCCAAGTGCTTTTGGAACAACTGAAAATGTATTAGAAATTCCATCTCTGCAGTAATGTTCCCAATCAAGCTTTGCAACTGAATTTAATGATGCAATTGCACCACTTGCATCTCTTCCATGCATTGGATTAGCGCCTGGTGCAAAGAATACACCTTTTTCTCTACCATCTGGCGTTGCTCCTGTATTTTCTCCATATACAACATTCGATGTTATTGTAAGAATTGACATAGTAGGTTTAGCATTTCTATAGCATTTATGTGATGCTAAATCATTATAAAATTCCTCTATTAATTCTTCTCCTAATTTATCTACTCTATCATCATCATTTCCATATTTAGGAAAATCTCCTTCGATTTTAAAGCTTTCTGTTATTCCATCTTTGTTACGAACTGGTCTAACACGTGCATACTTAATTGCAGATAAACTATCAACTGCAACACTAAATCCCGCAATTCCATAAGCCATAAGACGATTTACATAAGTATCATGAAGTGCCATCTGTCCTGCTTCATAAGCATATTTATCATGCATGTAATGAATTATGTTCATTGCATCACTATAGATTTGAGCAACTTTCTTAAGCATTTTACTATAATTTTTTCTTACTGTGTCATAATCAAGAACTTCTTCTGTATCTTTTTCAAATCCATCAACTACTTTTAATCCAGTCTTTTCATCATATCCACCATTTAGTGAATATAAAAGTGCTTTAGCAAGATTACATCTAGCTCCAAAGAATTGCATATCTTTTCCAAGTCTCATTGCAGAAACACAACATGCTATTCCATAGTCATCTCCCATACTCTTACGCATTAAATCATCATTTTCATATTGAATAGAATCAGTTTTTATACTTATTTTAGCACAGTATTTTTTCCATGCTTCAGGTAAATTCTTACTCCAAAGTATTGTGATATTTGGCTCTGGTGCACTTTCAAGATTTTCTAGTGTATGAAGTATTCTATAAGATGTTTTTGAAACCATGTTTTTTCCATTTTCTGTCATTCCACCAAGTGAACAAGTAACCCAAGTTGGATCTCCAGAGAATAATTCATCATATTCTGGTGTTCTTAAATGACGAACTGCACGAAGTTTTATTACAAAATTATCAATTATTTCTTGTGCTTCTTCTTCAGTTAAAGTTTTATTTTTGAAATCTCTTTCAAAATATATATCAAAGAATGCATCAACTCTACCAAGTGACATTGCAGCGCCATTATTTTCTTTAACAGATGCTAAATATCCAAAATATGTCCATTGTACAGCTTCTCTTGCATTTCTAGCAGGACGTGATATGTCAAAGCCATAACCTTCTGCCATTTCTTTCATTTCTTTTAATGCTCTTATTTGCATACTTATTTCTTCACGAAGACGTATTACTTCATCAGTCATTTCATCTATTTTCATTTGAGAAAAATCTTTTTTCTTTTCCTCAATTAAATAATCAATACCATATAAAGCAACTCTTCTATAGTCACCTATTATTCTTCCTCTTCCATAAGCATCAGGAAGGCCTGTTAATAATTTATTATGACGAGCCCTTTTTATTTCATCGGTATAAGCATCAAATACACCCTCATTATGAGATTTAAATAAATTTGAATTTAAGAACTTATCAAGTGTTGGATCCATTTTATAACCATATGCATCAAGTTCTTCATAAATCATTCTTAATCCGCCTTTAGGAACTATCATTCTTTTACCTAATTTATCAGTTTGAAGTCCTACTATTACATCATCATCCTGACTAATGTATCCAGGTTTAAATGTATTTATTCCAGCAGGTGTTTTTGTATCTATATCAAGTACATGCTTTTTATTTTCTTCTTTACACATATTGTTGTATGCATTTAATATTCTTTTAGTTTTGCCAGTTGCATCTTTTAAGAAACTTTCATCACCATCATATGGTGTATAGTTCTTTTTTATAAAGTCACTGACATTTATTTCTTTAGTCCAAACTCCCTCTTTGAAACCATTCCATTCTTCTTTCATTTTCTACCTCCAACCTCTATAGTATAGCATATTATTTTTTTATTCCGTGTTGCAAGTGCAACAAAGAGATTTTTTTACATAGAAAAACTGATATTTTAATATCAGTTTACATTTTAATTATTGCAAGCAGCACTAGTATAATTAGAACACCTTAAGCAAATCTTATATTTATAATCAATATTGTATGAATTAGGATTATCTAAACTTCCAGTTACAGTAACATAGCTATTTTTATAATCACATGGTGTCTTTGACGATGGATCAATTAAATTGTCAAGAAGCTCCATATCATGAAGTTCCTCTGCATCAACTGTATATCCATTTGGATCACCTGGAACAACTAAATCAGTTCTATCAGAAATATAATTGTAAGCAGCAGTCTTTAAATTACCTTCAAAATTTTGATATGTCTTTTGACGAGACTTAACTATATACCTGCTTGATGCAGATACTCCAACACCAGATAGTATTGCAATAAGTGCTATTACTGCAAGAAGTTCAACTAATGTAAAACCTTTATTATTCATAATCATCTTCCTATTCTATTTTTATTTTAACAAAAAGTTCTAGTTATTACTAGAACTTTTAAGAAAATTGTACAGATTTTCAGCAACATCCTTAGGAAGAATGTCAAGTAATTCTTCTTTGCTAGCTTCTTTCATCTTTTTAAATGATCCAAAATGCCTTATTAAATCTTTTTTTCTTTTCTCTCCTATTCCTGGAACCATATCAAGAGTTGACTTTAAAAGTCCCTGAGCTTTTATTGTTCTATGATATGTTATTGCATATCTATGTACCTCTTCCTGTATTTTAGAAAGGTATAAAAATAAATTAGAGTGTGAATCTATCTCAATAAGTTCAAGATTTTCATTAAGCAAATGATTTGTTCTATGTTTATCATCCTTAACAAGTCCACATACAGGTATATTCATATGAAGACTATTTAATACCTCTTTACATACATTTATTTGTGATACTCCACCATCAAGTACAATTAAATCTGGTACATAGTCTCCATCCATTAAACTTCTAAAATATCTTCTGTATATAACCTCTCTCATTGCACCAATATCATCTTTAACGCCTTCAGAAATTTTATACTTTCTATATAGATTCTTGTTTGGAAGAAAATTATCAAACACAACCATACCACCAACATAATATGTACCAAAAAGATGTGAGTTATCGAAAGACTCTATTCTCTCAACCTTAGAAAGATGAAGAAGTGATGCAAGTTCTTTTTCTGCTTCTAATCTTTTTTCTTCATCCTTAATCAATTCTTTTTCATTATTCTTTAAATTTGTTTTAGCATTTTCAATAGCAAGATTAGAAAGGCTCTTTATTTTACCTCTATATGCAACTTTTACTTTTATGTTTAAAAATTCTGATAAAAGTTCACTATCAACACATTCAGGTACATAAAGTTCATTAGGAAGAAGTCCTTTCTTATCATAATATTTAATAATATACTCAGTAAGTTCTTCTCCTTCCTCATCAAGTGTTTTTTCAATATCTTTATCTCTTCCAAAAAGTAATCCATCTCTTACAAAGAATATAACAATAGATAAATAATTTTTATCTCTATAAAAGTTAATCATATCAAAATTATAACCTCTATTTAAATCAATCTTTTGTTTCTTTAAAGTTATTTTAACATCATTAAGCATATTCTTATACTCTAAAGCTCTTTCATAATTCATAGCATTAGATGCTTCTTCCATCTTTTCAGTTAAAATCATTTCAACTTTTTCACTATCTCCTCTTAAAAAAGATATTATATCCTTATTCATATTATCGATAGTATCTTGTGGGATTTTTTTAAAACAGTATCCTAAACATTCTCCAATATGATAGTAAAGGCATGGTGCATCTTTTAAATGTTCACACTTTCTTAAAGGATAAATTTTATTAATAATTTCAACTGTTTTTCTAGCAGCATAAGTATTGGGATATGGTCCAAAAAGATGAGATTTAACTTTTTTTCTTTTAACATTTCTAACTATTCTAACTCTAGGATACTTTTCATTAGTAAGTTCAATATAAGGATAAGACTTGTCATCTTTAAGAAGAATATTATATTTAGGATCATATTTTTTTATAAGAGTTATTTCAAGTATTAAAGACTCAAGTTCAGAAGATGTAACAATATAATCAAAATCATCTATATTTTCAACAAGCATTTTTGTTTTTCCATATACAGTTCTAGTAAAGTAACTTCTTAATCTTCTTTGTAAGTTTTTAGCTTTACCAACATATATAATTATTCCATCTTTATCTTTCATCTGATAACTTCCAGGTTTAGTTGGAACAAGTGCTAACTTTTCTTTAAAATCTTTCATACTTAGAACTCCTTTCGCAAGTAATTATATCAAATAAGCATAAAAAAATATAGTATGCAATGCATACTATATTATTAAAAGTAGTTTTAATCAAACTTCTCTATTTTTCTTTTTTTTAAAACTATAGTTTAATTTTTCAATTTCATTTGTTGTAAGACCAGTTATTTCAGATATTTCTTTAATGCTATATTTTTTATTGAGCATATTCTTAGCAATTGTAGTATTTCTTTCATTGATGCCTTGATTTTTACCTTTTTCTTCAGCATGCTTTAAATCATAATTTCTTATGAACTC